>CAMEOO010000019.1 GCA_945929875.1 uncultured Caryophanales bacterium | reverse complement strand
TAGCCCAATCCCGCCTGGCGTTATTTGGCGGATAAATTAAAAAATGAAGGGATTTCTGTGTCTCTTCATTTATTTTTGGGGTGGTGTTATTTTTTGACGTATACTTAAAAAGTGTTATAAAAGCAAGAAAAAAGGCAATACAAGATAATGTATCACCTTACTTATACGAGATAGTTTCAATTTAAATATTTCCATGCCTAATTGACAATGTATAAATTTAATCATTGTAGAATATACTAGACACGTATCACCTAACTTTTATACGATGGCGGAGAAAGAGGGATTTGAACCCTCGCGCAGAGTTACCCGCCTACTAGCTTTCCAAGCCAGCCCCTTCAGCCTCTTGGGTATTTCTCCGTAGCGTTTTTGATTATACAATAAAAATATTTATTTGTCATTAAAAAACCATTAAAATGATTTTGCATTATGATATACTTTTTTTGTGAGAAAAAATGAAAAGCTTAACGATTAATCAAAATGAAGAAGGACAAACTATCTATAAATTTGTAAAGAAGTACCTAGAAGGTGCTCCTTTAAGTTTTATAGAAAAACTTTTTAGAATTAAAGATATTAAAGTAAATAAAATAAGGGTAGATAAATCATATATTATTAAAAAAGACGATTTAGTGGAAATCTATATTAGCGATAAGCAATTTGATGATTTTCAAATAGTAAAAGGTGAAGTTAAGTTAAAACAGATGCCAAATGTTGTTTATGAAGATGAAAACATATTAATTGTTAATAAGCCAAGTGGATTACTTGTTCATGGCGATAAAAATGAAAAAAGATTAACATTAACAAATATGGTATTGAGTTATTTAAACAGTAAAGGTGAATATGAATTTAATGAATCTAGTTTTACTCCAAGTTTAGCTCATAGAATCGATAGAAATACTTCTGGATTAGTTATTTTTGGAAAAAACGTCAAGTCTTTACAATCATTAGAAGATATCTTTAAAAATCATACTAAGATACATAAATACTATTATGCTTTAGTAGATGGATTCCCTAATAAAGAAGGAATTATCGATAAACCATTACTAAAGGATGAAGAAAACTCAATAGTTAAAGTAAGTTCAAAGGGAAAAACAGCTATTACTAAATACTCTTTGGTAGAGCAATATTCTTATTGCGCATTAATGAACATAAATATTTTAACTGGGAGAACTCATCAAATAAGGGTCCATTTTGCGTCAATCAACCATCCACTTTTAGGAGATAGCAAGTATGGTAATTTTAAAGTCAATCGAAGATTTGAACAAGAGTTTTCCTATCAAGGTCAGTTTCTTCATGCCTATAAATTATCTTTTGATAAGATAGATGGTTTTCTTTCATATTTATCAAATAAAACATTTGAATGTCCTTTTAATAAAAAGCAAAATGAAATATTATCTAAATTGAAAGAACAGGTGAGAAAATGAGAAATCTAGAGAAAGGACTCCTTTTAGCGGAACTTATCGATCCTTCATTAACTTCTAAAGAGCAAATAGAAAATTTAGTGGATTGGATTAGAAAGCAAGATGCTTATCTTCAATTAGTTAAAAGCATGATGGAGATAAAAAAGTCTTCTTCTTTTTTAGCTACTATTCTTTATGAAGAATTTTCTCTTATTAATTTAGATCAAGTTCAATCTATTGAAGAAGGATTAATAGCCTATTCTAAAATTTTATATTTATGTCAAATCGCCATCCCAAATTTTTATGTTAATCCACTTTTAGTGTTAAATGAGAAAGAAAGAAAAATTCCTCTTGGCCAAATACTAATTAAATTTAATGAAAAATATATTACTTTAGATGAATTATCTCTAGACAATTCTTTTTCATTTAATGAAAAATATGATTTTATAAATAATAAGGTGAATGATTGGGAAGATGAAGTTTATACTAGAATAATTGAACCAATCAAAGAATTAAATAAAAAAAACAATAGAAATTTGCCAAAAATTAAAGTATTACCATTTAGCTATTTATTAACAGGATTAATCTATTTTGTAGAAATTGTATTGATGATATTCTTATATTTTTTTGGAAGTAATAAAATCAAAGAACTACTATTTCACTTTAATTTTTCTTCTTATTTAGAAGTTAATTATTTTCTGATAATCTTCTTATCTTTTTCAGCCTTATCGTTACTTTTCCTTCTTTTTAACATTACTATCAGATTTATAAAATATAATAAATATAGAAAAGCAAGAAAAATAATTATTAATAATGAAGGTAATATCTCTAAAACGGTAAATAAAGCAGGTGATAAACTGACTGCTTATCTAATAAAAAATATTGAAAAGCATGAATTATTAAAGAAAAAAGTATTTTCATTTTCTTCTTGTTATTATATTTTTGACTACGTTACATACTTATTTTATGTGAATTATAAATGTAAAAAAATCAAAGATAATACAATGAAAATCATCCATAAAATTTTGTTTATCATAACGGAAACTTTTTTTGTTATGTTTATATTCTTGTTAATTTTTAGAATGATATAGGGGAGCGATTATGAATTTTGTAATTACTTTAGAAAAAGAAAGAATCGACTCTTTAGAAGAGTTAGGAAAAAAGATGTATCTTCATGAAGACGCCAGCGAGAAATTATTAACCTCACCTAAGTTTTTAAAGTTTTTAAAAGAATACGATATTGATAAATATAATAAACTAATTGAGGTTAATCACAAAGCTAGAGAACACGAAGAGTTTGTGTTTTTAGCCCAATATATCTTTTCTCCAGTAATGAATATTAGACATCATGGTTACCAATTTAATTCTTTAAAAGAATTAGGTGATAAAATTATTAGTTTTGGACCAGAAATAGATGTTTATTTAAAGGATTTTTTGAAATATAAGTTACTCTCACAATATATGGTTTTAATGGGATTTGATAAAAGGGAAGTGCTTACATATAAAAAAGTCTTGGAACTAGAAAAATTATTTCAAGAAAATGAAAATAAAGCATATTTTTTACTTGGTTTTGTACTATCTAATTGTGGTATAATAACTTACTGGAATAAGTCTTATTCGGATGTAGATTTATTCTTTAAAGAAATGGTTATTGATAATAATGTAGTAAGCTATTCCTCATTACTTGAAAAAAATCAATATGTTATCAGTTGGCTTACCTACCTTGGGTATCAAGAAAAGATTGATTATTATCAATCGATAATTAATTCCATTCAGACTTTGGAGGAAAACTATGAACGTAGAACAAAAGTATCAAAAATGGAAAAATAGTCCCTTACCCGATTATTTAAAAAAGCAATTACTTTCCATGAATCAAGAAGAAATCTATGATGCTTTTTACACAAACTTGGAATTTGGCACAGCTGGAATTCGTGGAATTTTAGGTCCAGGAAGCAATAGACTTAATATCTACGTTGTAAGAAAAGCCACGATTGGGTTTAGTAAATATTTACTTGAAAATGTAAAAGATGCTTCTACTAGAGGCGTGGTAGTAAGTCACGACAATCGAAATCATTCTCGTGAATTTACTCTTGAAATCGCTAAAGTATTTTCTTCATATGGAATTAAAGTATATATATTCGACGATTTAAGACCTACTCCTGAACTTTCTTTTGCAGTCAGAAAATTAAATGCTGCTGGAGGAGTAATGATTACCGCTAGCCACAATCCAAAAGAATACAATGGCTATAAAGTTTATGATGAAGAAGGTTGCCAATTAACACCAACTAAGATTAAACCTCTTCTTGATATTATTTCCTCTTTAGGGGAAGAAATAGATTTGACCTATGGAGATAGCGATAAACCTGGAGAAATTGTTACATTAAATAGCGATGTTGATCAAGATTACGTCAATCACGTATTATCAATTCAAATTAACCCAGAACTTGAAAAGGATCATTTTAAAATCGTCTTTTCTCCTCAACATGGTACTTCTTTAGAAAGAGCAAGAGAGATTTTTGAAAAGCTTGGATATGATGTTACTTATGTAAAAGAGCAATGTACTCACGATCCTAATTTTTCTAATACTGCTTCTCCAAATCCAGAGATGAAAGAAGCGTTTGAACTTAGTTTATTATACGCAAAGAAAGTCGATGCAGATTTAATTTTATGCACTGATCCTGATGGAGATCGAATTGGAATTGCTTTTAAAGATAAAAACGATGAATATCAACTTTATTCAGGAAATAAAACTGGAGCTTTATTAATTAACTATATCTTAGGTCAAAAAAGGCAAAAAGGATTATTAAAAAACAACAGTGTTATTTTTGATACGGTGGTTACTTCTTCCTTAGGACAAAAGATTGCAAAGTATTATGGAGTGGAGACTGAATCTGTTCTCACTGGATTTAAATTTATCGGGGAAAAGATTCATCAATATGAAATATCAAAAGAAAAGAACTTTGAATTTGGATATGAAGAATCATATGGTTGCTTAATTGCTCCTTTTGTAAGAGATAAAGATTCTTTACAAGCCTTAGTAATGATTTGTGAAATGACTAATTTCTATTTAAAGCAAGGAAAAACTTTAGATGTCGTATTAGATAATCTTATGAAGATTGTGGGTTATCATGAAGATAAGTTATTTTCTATTTATTTTGATGGGCCAAATGGAAAAGAAAAAATGGAATCGATTATGGCAAAATTAAAAGAATATCCTCTAAAAAAGATTTTAAATAGCAAATTAGTTAAATATGAAGATTATTCTTCTTCAAAAGTATATTCTTTAGACAAAAAAGAACTTGGATCAATCAATTTACCAAAAACAAATTTACTAAAGTTTTATTTTGAAGATGGCTCAACTATCGCAATTAGGCCAAGTGGAACTGAACCAAAATGCAAATTCTATTTTGGTGCGGTTAGTCAAAATAAAAAGGAAAATGAAGGTAAAAACGACTTGATGTTTGAAGAGTTAAAAAAAGAACTAGGAATATAGAATTTATTAAAAAAAATCATCATATATAATTATGGTGATTTTTATTTTTTATCGAATTTTATGCTTTCTTCTTGGAATCTTTTTTTCTACGATAGGAGTTACTTATTTAATAATATATTTATCACTTTTTAGTCTAGGTTTCTCCTTTATAGATTATTTAAGTTATATTTTTTCTCATTGTGAAATCTATTTTTTAATAGTAGGACTTTTCTTATTAACTTTAAGTTTATTCTTCGATTCAAAGTGGAAAAGATTTATCGCGTTTTTAAAAGACCGACGGCATCCTTAACTCTTTGAAGAGTAACTTTAGCGATAGAAGAAGCTTCTTCTGCCCCTTTCTTTAGTACTTCATCCATATAATTTGAATTGATATATTCATTATATTTTGCTTGTATATTTTCTAAAGTAGAGCAAACCACATCTGCAACCGCCTTTTTAAATGTTCCATAATTAGCATCTTTAAATTCTTCTTCTGCTTCTTGAATGGAAATATCTTTTAATGAACAGTAAATAGTTAAAAGATTAGAGATTCCAGGCTTATTCTCTTTATCAAATTTGACTTTGCAATCTAAATCAGTTACTGCGGACATAATTTTCTTTCTTGCTACTTTAGGATCATCTTTTAAGAAGATATCTCCTTTAGGATCAGATTTAGACATCTTTTTAGTAGGATCGCTTAAAGACATAATCCTAGCGCCGTTAGTAGGAATAACTGGTTCAGGAATTACAAAAATATCTTTTTTATAACGATGGTTAAAACGTAGCGCTAAATCTCTAGTTAATTCAACGTGTTGTTTTTGATCTTCTCCAACAGGGACCTTTTTCGCATCGTAAAGCAAAATATCCGCAGCCATAAGAACTGGATAAGTAAATAATCCTAAGCCGATTTTCTTTTCGTTTAACTTTGAAGTCTTATCTTTAAATTGAGTCATTCTACTCATTTCACCCATATAGGCATAGTTACCTAAAATCGTCCCAAGTTCACTATGTTCGTGAACGTGAGATTGAAGAAAGATTGACGCTTTATTTGGGTCAAGCCCACAAGCTAAATAGAAAGCTACTATGTCTTTTGTATTTTGATTTAGCACTTCTGGATCAATTGGTAAAGTTAAAGCGTGTAAGTCGGCAATGAAAACAAAAACTTTATTTTCATCTTGAAATTTAGCAAAGTTTTTTAATGCGCCAATATAGTTTCCTAAGGTTAGTTGGCCAGTAGGTTTAATACCACTTAATATATTTTCCATAATTTTTATTTTTCTAGTGCATTTAGCGCACGAGCTTGCTTACTGACTTTGTTGATTGAGTAAGAAGTAATAGAGCAATAGCTTAAAATTTTCTTAATTTGTTCTTGAGCGTGTTCCATTGATGAACTTTCAACTTCAAGTTCATAGTCAACGATATTTGAGTAAGTATTTTTATCTAACGATAGATTAAATCCATCGTAATCAACTGTTATTCTTTCAGTGCAAAGAGAAGTTAAAATGCTTAGTTTTGTTACATCAACGCCTAAAATCGATAAGAATTTTTTAATATTTCCTTCTGGAAAAATATGATCATCCGCGAGTTTTTCAAAATCTCTCCAAGAGATGCTCTCATTTTTTTCTAGAAGCCCTTCACTTAATGGGGTTTTTAATGTTAATTCAAATTCCTCGTCTTTTTCTCTAATTCTTAAAGCGATACCATTTTTCTTTAGATAGCGATCTGGAGTATCTATATAATGGTTAGTTTGTTTAATTTTTCGATATTTGCTTAAATTTAGTTTTTCGATAATCGTTTCATATTCATTTTTTAACAAAAGAACTTTTGCTTCAATTTCAATATTTGAACTCATAATGTTTTGCTCCTTCAATACTTAAATATTAATATTTTTATTACTATTTTTCTATAATTATTAGTTTTCTTTGTTATGTTTTAATAAAGAAGTGATCTTTTCTGATATTTTTTCTAACCAACTATTTATCTTATCAGAGTATTTGTAAGCAAAAATAAATCCGACTAGCGATAAAATACCAACACTGATGATGATAACTAATCCCCAACCTTTGTAAGGAATTACTTCTCCTGACATAAAAAGGAGAGTTCCAAGAATTGAAGTAGGTCGAGTAATAAGCTGCATTATTGTAAAAGTAGACGTTTTCATTTTAGTTAGACCTGCAACGGCGCATAAAGCATCGTCTGGAAACATTGGTAAGAAAAACATAAAAAAGAGTAAGACAGTTTCTTTTCCTTTTAGTTTACTTAGGTAATAATCAACTTGCTCTTTGCTTCCAAAAGCCCAATTTACAAATTTTCTTCCGATAGTTTTTCCAAGGAAAAAGGCAAGAAGTGAACCAAGAAGCATGCCGATAAACGATAAAAGAAAACCTTCCCAAAATCCAAAAAGATAGTTTCCCGCAAGAATGGTGATTGCTCCGGGAATAGGAACAAAAGTTACTTGTAAAAAAGAGATGAAAGTAAAGACTATTTTCCCATAGATTCCTGTTTTTTCAATCAAAGCTTGAAGTTCTTCTTGAGTCATTTTGTCATATCCAAAATGTCTTAAAACCAGATAGATAATTAAAAATAGACCACCGAGTAGCAATGCACCTAACAAGAATTTAAGTATTGTTTTTTTCCAATTGACTTTCTTTTCCATATCTTTCCTTACAAAAATCTTACATATATAATATAAACCATTATAAGATAAAATAACATTTATTTATTATTTGCGCTTCTATTTCTTCCAATTGCAATTTTCCATCAATTATCATATATTATTTTTTGGAGGAAAAAGTATGCTTGATTGGATATTAGATCATTTAGTTTTGTGCATTTGTCTTTTAGCAATTTTAGTTTGCTTAATTGCAATAGTAATAATTTTATTAGTGAAAAAAACAAAAAAGAAAGATGACAGTTCTTTCTTTAGTCAAATTACTAGTTATTTTGGAGGAAAAGATAATATTTTAGAAGCTACTTCTAAAGGTAGTCGACTTTCACTTGTTCTTAAAGATTACTCTTTAGTTAATGATGAAGAACTAAAAAAGATTGGAGTTACTTCTTCAATTAAAATGACAAATAAAATTACTTTTGTAATCGGCGATAAGGCTAAATCGATTGAAGAATATATTAATGAAAATAAATAAAAAACCAAGATGTAGAAATTAACTACATGACTTGGATTTTTATTGTTGTGGTAAATTTGGATAATTTGATATTTGCGTGGTACTATATGGTGGATAGTAATATGGCTGATATTGCATTGGATAAGGATACATAGGCTGTTGAGAGTTAGGACGAGGAATAAACAATCCACCTACGATTAATCCACCGATAAATGGTAGTAATAACCCTCCGATAAAACGATTTGGCGAAGCCTCTTCATAATTATTATCATAAGCTTCTCGATAGCATTTTGAGATTTCATCTTTATCCCACTCATGTGCATAAAACATAAATAAAACGCCTCCTAGTTATTTTATGAGGCGTTTTAATTTTTCTTTAGGCGATTATCTTTAATTTGATTAAATCTTTCTTTAATTCTTCAAGAGGTAATCCGACAATGTTTGTATAGCTTCCCTCAATATGATTTACTAAAGGAAAGTCTTTATCTTGAATTCCATAGCCTCCTGCTTTATCAAGTGGTGACGAAGTGTCTACATATGCATTGATCAACTCATCTGTCAATTTGTTAAAGTATACTTTTGAAGTTACGATTTTAGTAATTTCTATTTTTGGCTCAAGTCGATAAATTGAATATACCGTTTTTACTTCATGAACGTTATTTGATAATTCTTTTAGCATTTGATAAGCTTCTAATTTATCTCTTGGTTTCCCATATACTTTATTTCCTTTTATCACTAAAGTATCCGCGGAGATAATAATGTCGTTAGGATGATCTTTACTAATATCTTTCGCCTTAACTAAAGATAATTCTTCAAAAGGATAAAGATATTCATCTACTTGAGGAGGAATAATGATGAATTCATTAATTAATGTCTTTAATAATTCTTTTCTACGTGGAGATTTACTAGCTAAAATAATCATAATTAATTTTCAATTTGATTCATAATTAAAGGAATAATCATTGGACTTCGATGAGTTTTTAAGTATAAGAATTGACCTAGACAATTTTTAATCGTATTTTTTATTTCACCAAAAGTAACTTTACCACCCATAAGGGTTTTTAATTCTTTATAGGCAATCTTTTTTGCTTCTTCAATAATTTTAATTGAGTTTTCGTCCATATAAATAAAGCCTTTAGTGATGATTTCAGGTATTGTTAATATGCTGTTTGTTCTAGAATCGATACTAATTAAAACCGCGACCATCCCATCGTTTGCAAGGATGTTTCTATCTCTAATTACTGCAGTGGACAAGCCAGAAATATCTTTTCCATCGATGTAGATGTCATCAGTTTGAACCCTTTTTCCTTCGATAATCTTATGTTTTCTTAAAATTAAAGAATCTCCATTTCCAAGTACAAAGATATTCTCTTTTGGCATTCCTAAACTTTGAGCAATTTCCCCATGAAGTCTAAGCATTCGATACTCTCCGTGCACTGGCATAAAATATGTTGGTTTAAATAATTTTAGCATAATTCTAAGCTCTTGCTTAGAAGGGTGACCAGAAGCATGAAGATTTGAAAAAATTGAATTGTTGATAACTTCCGCACCAGATCTAACTAGTTGATTTACAACCGCATTTACGCTAGCGCCATTTCCTGGAATTGGTGAAGAAGAAAATACGACTGTATCTCCAGGTACAATCTTAACTAAAGGATGCTCACCATTTGCAATACGAGAAAGGGCCGCCATAGGCTCACCTTGAGAGCCAGTGCATAAAATGACGATTTCATTATTTTTATAATCTTTTAGTTTATCAGCGCTGATTAATGAAGAATCTGGGATTTTAATATAGCCATATTCTCTAGAAATATTGATAGTGTTTTCCATAGATCTACCAATAATTAATATTTTTCGATTATACTTTACACAAGCTTCAACTATTTGTTGAATTCTAGAAATATTACTTGAGAAAGTGGAAATGATTAATCTTCCTGAAGTTTTAGAGAAAATTTCAAAGATAGAATTGATGACACTTCTTTCAGAAAGTGTATATCCTTCCTTTTCGGCGTTTGTGGAGTCACTTAAAAGTAGGTCGACTCCTTCTTCGCCAAGCTTTGCAATTTTACTAAGGGAAATATCTTCACCAACTGGAGTTAAATCAATTTTGAAGTCGCCAGTAGTGACAATTCTTCCATGAGGAGTATCTACGCAAATTCCATATGAATCTGGAATTGAGTGAGTGACTCTAAAAAATTGAACTTTAAAATCATCTACATTAATTACATCATCCTCGTTATATTCAACGATTTTTACTTTGTTAGACATATGATGCTCTTCTAATTTATTCTTGATTAGAGCAACGGCAAGCTTTGGAGCGTAAATTACTGGGATATTGACATTTTGTAGAAGATATGGGATAGCCCCAATATGGTCTTCGTGACCATGAGTAATAAATAAAGCTTTAATCTTACTCCTTACATTTTTTAAATGCGTATAATCTGGAATTACATAATCAATCCCTAGAATCCCTTGTTCTGGGAACATAATTCCAGCATCTATAATAATTAATGTGTTATCATTTTCAATACAATAAGTATTTTTTCCGACCTCTTGAAGCCCTCCTAAAGCATAAATATTAACTGCTGAGGCAGGCAATAATGAATTTGCCATTTAATTAATACCATCCTTTCTAAGATTATATTGTATGTTTCTAAGTCGCTACTATTATAATAATAATTATTTTTTTTGTAAATGATTATCAAATAAAAGACAGTTTTTTATACTGTCTAGATTAAATAAGAGTTATCTAATATCTTAAATGGATCATTTTTGTCAATTCTATCGTAGTAAAGAATTCCATCTAAATGATCATATTCATGTTGCAAAACTATTGCATCATAGCCAGTTGCAGTAATAGTAATATCTTTATTAGTTACCACATCAAACGCTTTCATGACAATTTTATGATAACGATAGACATATCCTTTCTTGTCTTCATCGACAGATAAGCACCCTTCACCAGATTGAATGGCAACTTTTCTTAGTGAATTTTGAATAATTTTTGGATTAACTAATCCGTATTTAACGATTGTCTTTTCATCTTTTGGATAGTAGATGGCAAACATCCTTTTATTGACACCAATTTGAGGAGCAGCAAGTCCTACCCCACCTCTAATGCCATGCTTTTGACAGTATTCTTCATCTTGCGAATTAACTAAATAATCGATCATTTCAAGTAAGGTTTTTCTATCTTTATCCGATAAAGGCATATTTACCGGTATTGATTTATTTCTTAATGATTTGACATTATCTTTGACAATTTTTAACATTTTAATCACCTTTATTTATTTTATCAAAGATATCTTGATTAATAAATTATTATTTATTAATTACTGAAAAAAATCTTTTATCAATATTAAAAAAAGAAGGGATTAGATCCCTCCATTATTAACTCCGTTTGCGCATCCACAACCGATGATGACAAGTAAAATAAATAATACTAATACGACTGCAAATATTCCACCCCAAGAGTTATTATTCGTAGGTGTATAGCAACCATATCCGCCTTGTGGATAAGCGTATCCTTGGCCATAGTAATACATATAAGGCACCTCCTTGACACTCTATAGTATGAAAAGAAAAATATTGTGAAACTAAAAAAATAAAAATGATTAACCTTAAGCCTAAATTGCATATCTTATATTGGTGATAAATGTGAGTAAAATGGATGATTTTAAAAAATTTGTCAGTAAGAAACCTTACTTAAAGGACAAAATAAATAAAAAGGAAACAACATGGCAAGAACTATATGAGCATTATGATTTATATGGAGAAGATGATGAAATATTTAAAAAGGAAGAAAATAACGAAGAATCTACTCAAGAAACTAATACTTCGTCTCAAGATAATTCTATCAATGGGCTTTTTGACATGCTTTCGGGAATAGACATCGATAAGATTGCCGATGGATTAAATGGAATGAAAAAAGTATTGAGCATTTTAGGAGAACTAAGTGCAACCCAAGAAGATAAAAATATGCAAAATCCAAAACCAAAGCCTTTTTCAAGAGATGATGATTAATTATGAGAAGAGATATTATAGAATTATTAGATAGAGATCAAGACTATTTTGTCTATTTGAGAGAGAACCCTTATTGGCATAGAGAACTTTCTTTTAATCCTTCCTCATTGAAATTATTTGTAGAAGAGTATAAAGTAAAAAGAAGGAAGAGATTAGTAGATAAACTGGAAGATTTATCGATGATGATCACTTTAGCGAAGGAACTAATGTAATGAAAGATATTCACGAAGAAATGGATGAAGTAATTAATTTACTTAATAAGCAAGAAGAAGTCAAGAAACTAAAAGAGATAGAAAATAAAATGAAAGAAGATTTGGAAGTGTTAAAACTTTCAAACGATTTTTCTCTTGCTCAAAGTGAATATAATTCTTCTTTGAACCATTATTCTTTTGAGAGTGAAGAAGCTAAAGCTTACCAAAAAAAGTTGTATGAAACTAAAAATAAATTAGATAATCATCCTCTTGTTAAGGAATACTATAAGTATTTATCATTAGTAAATGAGCCATTACATTATTTAGAATTCAATTTGTTCAACAAGTTTTCTTCTAAAAATCACAATTGCAAAAAGTAGGCAATTTATGCCTACTTCTTTGGAGGAACGTGTGATATTTAATCACATTAATAGTTTATGAAGATATATTAAAAATATCCAAAAATAGTTAAAAACGGAGTAGAAAAGTATGATGAGAATTGTCGCAGGAACATATCGCCATAGAAAGATTGATTATCCTAAAAATCAAGTTACTAGACCTACAATGGATAAGGTTAGAGAAGCTTTAATGTCTTCTATAGGAATAAATATTAATGGAAGAGTCGTCTTAGATTTATTCGCTGGATCAGGAGCAATGGGAATAGAAAGCTTATCTCGAGGAGCGAAAGTATGCTACTTTGTCGATAATGATAAAGAAGCGATCAAAACGATCAACAGTAATTTAAAATCATTATCAGTTAAGGAAGAAACTCATGTTGAGTTATGTTCATATCAAAATTTTTTAGAAAGAAATAAAGATAAAAAGTTTTCTTTAGTTTTTCTTGATCCACCTTATGCAAAAAAAGAAATCTATGAAGAAGTAATGTTATTTTTAAAAGAAAATGATATGCTTACAAGTGATGCCATCGTAGTAAAAGAAGCAGATATAGAGATGAAAGAAGACGATTATTTTTCTTCTTATAGACATTATCGCTATGGAATGATTCACGTTAATATTTATTGGAGGTAGAAAGATGAAAATAGGCATATATCCAGGTAGTTTTGACCCAGTGACCAATGGACATTTAGATATAATTGAAAGAGCTAGTAGATTATTTGATAAACTTTACGTTTGCGTGGCAATTAATCCAAACAAAAAGTCCTTTTTTACAAAAGAAGAAAGAGTAAAAATGATTAAATCAGCAGTATCTAATATGGAAAATGTTGAAGTGGTTTCTACTGATGGTTTAGTTGTTTCTAAAGCTAAAGAACTTCACGCTACAGCAATCGTTAGAGGACTACGTGCAGTTACTGATTTTGAATTTGAATTCCAACTTGCCGCGGCTAATGAATATATCGATCCAACAATAGAAATGGTATTTTTAATGTCATCTTCTGGTAAAGGATTTATTTCTTCTAGCAACGTAAAGGATTTTTATTTCTCTAATGTCGATATTTCTAAACTTGTCCCACAAGTTGTCATCGATACGTTTAAAGAAAAAGGAAAGTAAGTAAAGTAACAAAAAGAGCGCAAAAGGCTCTTTTTTTTAGATAGGAAAAAATCTTAAATGAGGGGTCGATACTTTTAATTTGAACCACTAAAGATAACGAAGAAAAGGAAATGATAAAAGTAAGAAGCAAAGTAGAAACTATAGTATTACTTTTACTTAATAAAAGGCAATTATAAGAAAATTCAATTAGCCCTTTAATAAAAACAAAAAAAGGGTCTTGATTACTAATCAAGGCAGTTAAAGAGGAAAAAGCAAGAAGAGAGAATAAAATTACAAGTAATGAGTAACCAGTTTGCTTAATTACATCGATTTTAATTATGTTATACTTGTATTCTCTTTCTCTTTCTTGTTTTTGATAAGAAAAAAGATACATAGTTAATTCAACTAAAAGAAGTAATAAAATAATTAAGTATTTCTTATGCGATTGGCTTAATAATACTAAATAAATAAAAGGAAAAGATATTCCTCCAAAATAATTAATGTAGTTTTCTTTTTCTTTTTTATTGATGATATTTGAATCAAATAAATAGTTTAATAAATTAATATTTCCAGGAATTCCAATTAAAATAACTAAAAAAATGATTACAACATCAAATATATATAATTTTTTATGTAAATAAAAAAACTTATGTAAATCAATGATAACATTAGTTTTAAGTAATAAATTTGTAAATAAAATAAAAGGAAATAAACTTACTAAATATCTATTGAAATATATATCGCTAACTAAGGATAAAGAATAGACAATTTGCTTATTAAATATGAAAATATAAATTAAGTAGACAAATAATAAAAATATAAATATTTTCTTCATAATTAACCATATGCGAAAAAAATGGGCACTTGCCTATATTTATTATTTAATCGAGCATATTCTATCTTGAAGAGAGGTATTTACAAATGAAAAATCAATCAAATTGTTCTTGTCCATGTAAATTTGATCCTATAGTTCTTCCAGTTTGCGAAAGGGTATGTAATAGATGCCACTATGTGGAACAACCTATAATCATTCCTTGCCAAACGAAGGTGGTAAATCATTATATTCCTCGACCAACATATTATTATACTTATAATCAAGTCGAAGAAAATGTTTGTCACGAATATAAGAAATAAAAAAATGTGCATTTAGAGATGTTTTACAAATAATCTAAATGCTTTTTTTTGCAAAATAAAAACCGGATAATATTTAAATCCGGTTTAAGTAATCAATTGAATTCTTATACTCCAAAGTAGAAGTGAGAAAGTAGTTCGCTCAATGAATTAACTTTGTATGAAGAAGATAGATCTAGGAAGCGGAAATCGATTAATTCTCCTTTATTATATTTACAGATAACAGGGAAGTCGATTTCACTACTTGGATTTTCGCCAGTAGGATCTTTAATTTCCCATGTTTCTGTATATTTTGGGGAATATTTATATTTTGCTTCGAATTCATTACAATAGTTATCGTAAGTTGTAGAATCATTGTAAAATTCATATAAATGAGTGAATAGATAGTTGTAGTAAACTTTTCCGCCATCATCAACCCATCCTGAATTGTAATAAGTAGATGATGAATGATCCCCATCGTTGAAGTTTACAACATATAATTTTTCTTTGCCGTTTTTGCTTATAACATTGTCATAGAAAGTTTTTACGTTTGTTTCTTTTGCAGTATCAGTAACAAATAAAACATATGTGTATTCAGTTTTTGAATCTTTCAATAGAGTTTTATGGCTTTTACCATCTGGTAATTTGCCTTCTGCACAATCTGGATATACATCACTATACAAATCGACAAATCTAACTTGATGATCTTCGTAGAATTCTCCAGTAGGATCAGAATTTGATAATCCTTTAATCCACTTCATAAGTGGAGAAGAAGAAGAGAATGAAAATATTACTAAAAAGACAAGAATGACAATTAATACTGGTTGAACCCAAGCAGTAGTCTTGATCCAATCCCAAATCTTTTTGAAGAAATGACCAATTGATCTGAAAAATTTATCCATGCGTACCTCCTATGTTTTTAGGTATTTTATCTTAAATACATGCTTTATAATGATATCATTATACCTTTTGGTTTTCAATAACTAAATTATTTTTTTAAAATAGAAGTAGAAAATGTATCCTACGGATATATTTTACACTAAAAATTTGTAAATAAAAATTTTTTTATACAAAAAAATATATATAGTGATAAAATAGTTAGTTGTTTAGGGGGATACATATGAAGTTTTTCAAAAAAACTCTTAAGACCTGTCGCGAATATTTTTACGATCATCCTACTCTTAGAAAAATATTAGAGTACTTATTTACTACTTTAGGGGCAATTATTTCTGCCTTCTTATTTGCTTTTGGTTATAAAGCTTTTGTCGATCCAATCGTCAACGGTCAAGAAATTGGCGTATTAGTTACTGGAGGAGCATCAGGTTTATCGCAAATTGTTGTTAAATTATTTGAGATTTTTGGTTTTCCAGTCAATTCTTTAGCGCCATTTGGCGACTTTTATTGGAATTATATAATTCAATCCACTGCTTATGTATTAATTAACTTACCAATTTTTATTATCGCATATAAAAAGGTAGGAAGAAAATTTGGGGTTTTTACAATTGTCAACGTCGCTTTTTATTTCTTGATTGTAAATATTATGCCTACTAGTTTTACCAATATGTTTTATTCTTCAAATTCTCTTGGATTCGCTAATGATTTATTGGCTAGAGCTCTTTTCGCTGGTATTTGCACTGGATTATCTACTACGGTAGCATTTAAATTTGATCATTCTGCTGGAGGCATTGATGTAGTATCTGTTTATGTAAATAGCAAAAGAGGGAACCTTTCTATTGGCAAAGTTACAATGATTATTAATGCATGCATTATTATTATTTATACGTTGTTAAGCATTGTTAATAGCCATGGTGATTTATCTTCTACCACGATGGCTCTTTATAGCTTAGTTTATTTCTTTACCTCTTCTACTATTGTCGATACACTAAGTTCAAGAGACAAGAAAAATCAACTTCAAATTATTACAAGTAATAAAAACTTACCAGATGTATTAATCAACTATTTCCCACACAGTTGTACTATTGTCGATGGTAAGGGAGCTTATACAAAACAAAACAAATTAGTGGTTTATACTGTTATTTCTATCTTTGAAGTTAGAAGAGCAATCAAGATTATTCAAGAAATAGACCCTAATGCATTTATAACGATAACAAAAGTAAATCAAGTGGTTGGAAGATTCTTTATTCAACCAAGAAAATAAAGGAGTTCAAATAAATGAAGACATTAAACGATTTAGCGGAATTAATCTTTCCAAATATTACTACGACAATTGATGATTTAGAACAAAGATACCCAAAAAGGAATTTAAAATCAGACGCGGAAGTAACTAGATTTGCTCCTTCGCCAACTGGCTTTTTACATACAGGGAGTTTATTTACTTCTTTAGTCGCTCAAAAGGTCGCTAAGCAATCTGGTGGGGTATTTTACATTAGGCTTGAAGACACGGATACAAAAAGAGAAGTAGAGGGTTCAGGAAAAGAATTAATCGATCAATTAAAAGTATTTGGAGTAGTTCCAGATGAAGGATACTTAGGAGATAAAGAAGACGGAAATTATGGACCTTATATTCAGTCTCAAAGAGCAGATATTTATAAAACGGTAATTAAATATTTAATTACTATTGGAAGAGCTTATCCTTGCTTTTGCTCTCATGAAGATCTAGATGAATTAAGAAAGAGCCAAGAAGAAAATAAAGTGATACCTGGCTATTATGGACAATATGCTAGATGCCGTAATTTAACTATCGATGAACAATTTGAAAAAATAGAATCAGGTCAACCATACGTTATTAGATTTAAATCGATGGGTAATCATGAAAACAAAGTTGAAGTAGATGATTTAGTTAGAGGACATTTATTATTAAGTGAAAACGATCAAGATATCGTTATTTTAAAATCGGATGGCTTACCTACTTATCACTTTGCTCATTTAGTCGATGATCACTTTATGCATACTACATGCGTTACTCGAGGAGAAGAATGGCTACCTTCATTGCCTATTCACATCGAATTATTTAATACTATGGGATGGGAACTTCCTAAATACGCTCACCTTCCAGTAATTATGAAATTAGATAATGGTACAAGAAGGAAATTGTCAAAGAGAAAAGATAATGAAGCAGCTTGTTCTTTCTTCTTAAAAGATGGTTATCCTGTCTATGCTTTTAAACAATATCTTTTCACTATCGCAAATTCTAATTATGAAGAATGGCAAATATCAAATAAAGATAAGACTATCGATGATTTTACCTTTAGTTTTGATAAGATGAGTCTTGATGGCGCTTTGTTTGATATCGATAAATTAAAATATTTTTCTAAAGAATATCTTGGAAGTCTTTCTGGAGAAGACATGACCAAATTTGTTAAGAATTATGCAAAAGAATATAACCAGGAACTTTATGAATTAATTGTTAAAGATGAAAATTATTTTACGGAAATTATGAGTATTGAAAAGGATAAAGAAAATCCTCGTAAAGATTATGAGAAATGTTCAGATGTATTAGATAAAATTAAGTTTTTCTATGAACCATATTTTTCAAATATCGTTAGTAATGACTTACCATATAATGAGAACATCGACAAAAATGTAATTGTTGAAGTACTTAAAGATTTTTCTTCTACTCTTGATTATTCTTTATCAGAACAAGAGTGGTTTAACAATTTAAAGATACTTGGAACTAGACATAAATTTGCTGAATCCAATAAGATTTATAAACAGAATAAAGAAGCGTATCTAGGTTCAATTAACGATGTGGCAGAAATGGTTAGAATCAGTTTGACAGGTTCTAAACAATCTCCAAATATCTATTACATTTTAAAAATTTTAAAAGAAGAAGAAATCAAACGAAGAATTCAAATATCAATTGATATTTTGAGTAAATAGAAACCGTTTGGTTTCTTTTTTTAACTGCTTACTTTATAATTATTTTATCGGAGTAAGAGATATGGAAAAATATATATTAACTATAGATCAAGGCACAACTTCCACAAGAGCCATCCTTTTTTCTAAAAGTGGGGAAATAGTTGCTATGAGTCAAAGAGAAATTGTCAACTATTTTCCTCAAGCCGCTTGGGTGGAACAAGATCCTCTTGAAATCTATGTCAGCGCATTAGATGTTATCAATGAGTTAGTGATAAAAACGAATTTAAAAGCTGAACAAATTGATTCTCTTGGAATAACTAATCAAAGAGAAACTGCGATCGTTTGGGATAAAAAAACTGGATTACCTGTTTATAATGCGATTGTTTGGCAATCAAAACAAACGCAAAGTATTTGCGATTCTCTAGCGGATTATGAAAAAGTTATTAGAGAAAAAACCGGATTAATCATCAATCCTTATTTTTCCGCGAGTAAGTTTAGATTCATTTTAGATAATATTGATAGAGGTCAAGACAGAGCGGAAAATGGTGAATTATTATTTGGAACAGTTGACACTTGGTTACTATATAAATTAACAGATGGAAAAGAATATAAAACAGACTATTCAAATGCTTCAAGAACCCTTCTTTTTAACATTCACACCCTTGAATGGGATGATGAGTTATGTAGAATATTCAATATTCCTAAAAAGTACTTGCCAGAAGTATGCAATTCTTCAAATATTTTTGGATATACAAATGTTATCGATCATGTTTCGTATGTTCCACTTGCTTCTATTTGCGGCGATCAGCAAGCTTCATTATTTGGACAAAATTGCTTTGAAAGAGGTGATGTAAAAAATACTTATGGAACTGGATGTTTCATGCTAATGAATACAAAAGAAGAAATAGTTAATTCAAAGTATGGACTTTTATCCACGATTGCTTGGGGGATAAATGGAAAAGTAGAATATGCTTTAGAGGGTTCGGTTTTAATTGGTGGAGCTTCTATGCAATGGCTAAGAGATAAATTAAAACTCATTTCTAGCGCCTCTGAGTCAGAAGAAATCGCAAAAAGTGTTAATGATGATGAAGATATCTATGTGGTTCCCGCTTTTGTAGGCTTAGGAACTCCATATTGGGATAATAATGTTCGCGGAGCGATATTTGGTCTCACTAGAAATACAAGTGATAAAAATATCGTAAAAGCAACATTAGAAAGTATCGCCTATCAATCTAAAGAAGTAATTGAAGTCATGAAAAAAGAAGCTCATGCAAAAATTACTACTTTAAAAGTTGATGGAGGAGCCACTCAAAATCATTATTTGATGCAATTTCAATCCGATATTTTAAATGTTGATATCAAAAGACCTAAAGTAAGTGAAACTACCGCTTTAGGGGCTTTCTATTTAGCGGGATTATCTACTGGATATTTTAAAAATATTGAAGAAATTAAAAAAATACATCAATATCAAGACTTTTATCATCCAAATATGAATGAAGAAACAAGAAGAAATAAATATAGAAAGTGGAAGAAAGCAGTAAAAGCAGCAAGAACTTTTTAATATTGAAAAAAAGGGTTGATTAATTTATAATAAAAAAGTCAATTGACAAATGAAGGGAATTATTAATATGGATTTAACAAATGAAGTTCTTGCAAAATTTACAAAAATTGCAAAAAACAAAGAAGTTACTTTAGAAAGTAATATTAAAGATTTAGGGCTTGATTCATTAGATATCGTCGATTTATTAATGGATATGGAAGAAAAATATGGCATTGAATTTGAAAACGAAGAAATGTCATCTCTAGTGACCGTTAGAGACGTAGTTAAAGCGGTTGAATCAAAAACAAAATAAATTAAAAAAATACTTGCAATAGTAAAATCGATATGATAAACTCTTTCTTGCTTGAAACAAAGCAAGATTAAGTGCCTATCTAGCTCAGTCGGTAGAGCAATCGGCTGTTAACCGATCGGTCGTGGGTTCGAGTCCCTCGATAGGCGCCATCGATGGCCTATTGGAGAAGAGGCTTAACTCACATGCCTTTCACGCATGCATTCATGGGTTCGAATCCCGTATAGGTCACCATTTTCGAGAATAGACGCAATACCAAAATATTGCGTTTTTTTATGCTTTTTGGCACTTTTCAACGCTTTTTTTGAAACGTAAGCGTAAAAATTCTCCAGGTTCGATTCCGTTCGAACCATTAGATCGAATCTAATCTATAGATTATAAAACAATGTTCCAAGGTAAAAGACTTTCTAATCCTTCTTCTGTAGGATTAGAACCTATTTTGTCAACAAGCGTTTTTAAATATGATTTTGCATCCAATCCATCAGCAATTTCTGTTTGAAGAATAGAAAATACAACTATAGATGATTCAGCACCATTTGAAGTATTAGAAAACAAAAAGTTTTTTCTAGCCATAACGAATGGTTTGACTCCTCTTTCTGCTGAATTGTTACTTAAATCAAGGTGCCCATCATTTATTATTTCTAAAAATGATTTTTTTCTTGAAATAATATAATTAATTGCTTTCTCTAATCTAGAGTTACTTTCTGGATTAGCATTTTCAATTATTTCAAAGACTTTGTCATTATTTCGAAGTTTTTTTATTTTACTTGCTGTGAACTTTTTTTCTATTTCGATTATCTTGTGATTATTATTACTAACTAAACATAACAATAAAAGTGTAAGACTAACTTCAGTTTATTGCTTATGTTTAAAACATGACAGGAATTTAACTTTTCACTTCAGGAGAAAAACATGAAATTAGAATGGAACTAGGATATATTATTAGATAGCTAGGAGTGTTTATTTATGAAAAAAGTTGTTGTTATCTCATCATCATTAAGAAATGGAAGTAATTCAGAAATAATGGCAAAAGAATTTGCTAAAGGAGCTTCGTTTAAAAATGAAGTTATATTTATTTCATTAAAAGATTTGAAAATAGAGTTTTGTTTAGGTTGCTTAGTTTGTCAAAATCAAAGAAACTGTGTGATAAATGATGATATGCATTCGTATTTAGAAGAAATATCTAATGCGGATGTATTAGTTTTTGCTACTCCAATTTATTATTATGGAATGTCAGGCCAATTGAAGACTTTCTTGGATCGTTTAAACCCATTATACGTTAGAAAAAATAATTTCAAAGATGTTTACTTATTAGCTAGCTGTGCAGATGATAATCCTTCTGCAATCGATAAGACTATTGTTTCTTTAGATGGGTGGATCGAGTGTTTTGAAGGAGTAAAACTAAAAGGATATCTTCTTTCTAGTTCAACAACAAATCCAAAGTCTTTATCGGAAGAAACAAAAATTAAGTCATATAATTTAGGAAAAGAAATATAAAAATATTTATACAAAAATGAATATAAAAGTCTAAATAACTAGAAAACTAATTCTTTATAAGAATTATTTTCTTTTAAGATTAAATTAATGTAGATTTTTTTAAAAAAATAGAGTAAATAATTATTATTGTTGGTTTAAGTTATGAAGTTAGGATTAGACATAGGTTCAACTACCATTAAATGCGTAGTTATTCAAAATGAAGAAATTATATATAGCACATATAGAAGGCATTATTCTCACATTAAGGATAATATGCTTGAAATATTAAAAGAAATAGAAGCAAAATATCCTTTTTATAATTTTGTTATGGCAATTTCTGGTTCGGCAGGACTAGGAATTAGTAAAGATTTAGAAATAGAGTTTATTCAAGAAGTTTACGCTGAAAGAATTGCAGTCAATCACTTCTATCCTGAAGCTGATTGTGTTATTGAACTAGGTGGAGAAGATGCTAAAATCTTGTTTTTAAGCGATGGGGTTGAAGTTAGAATGAATGGATCTTGTGCTGGTGGTACTGGAGCATTTATTGATCAAATGGCTACTTTACTAGACATTTCGATGGAAGACTTAAATGAAATTGCTAAAAACAAAACTAAAGATTACAGCATTGCTTCTCGTTGTGGAGTATTTGCAAAAACTGATATTCAAGCATTTTTAAATCAAGGAATAAGTAAAAGCGATATTGCTTCTAGCATTTTTAAAGCGGTAGTAAATCAAACTATCGGTGGTTTAGCGCAAGGTAGAGATATTACTGGAAAAGTCATTTATTTAGGTGGACCATTAACTTTTCTCCCAGAGCTAAAAAAGACCTTTGATGAAATTTTAAAAGTTGATGGGGTATGCCCAAAAAATTCATTATATTACGTTGCTCTTGGCAGTGCGATGAAAGCTAAAAACGAAGTTGATTTAAAAGAATTGATTAATAGGTTAGAAAGTTATGAATCAAGTGGAAACTATTTTCACTTGCAACCATTATTTAATAACGAAAAAGAACTAGAAGAGTTTAGAAAAAGGCACAGTTTAGCCCATGTAGACAGTTTACCTATCAACGATTATGATGGGCCTTTCTATCTAGGAATTGACGCAGGATCAACTACTTTGAAAGTAGTATTAATTGATAAAGATGATAACATTCGATTTGAAAAATACCTTACAAATAATGGTAATCCAGTTGAAGTATTAAAGAATATATTAACAGAAATCTATGAATTAAAACCTAATATTAAAATTAACGGAGCTTGTTCCACTGGCTATGGAGAAGATTTAATGAGAAATGCTTTTTCTTTAGATGGAGGTATAGTTGAGACTATGGCTCATTTAAAAGCAGCTCAGCATTTTAATCCTAAGGTTGACTTTATCATTGATATTGGAGGGCAAGATATTAAATGTTTTAAAATAGAAAATGGAATAACAACAAACATTTTCTTAAATGAAGCTTGCTCCTCTGGATGCGGTTCTTTTTTACAAACGTTCGCTAATGCTCTTGGGTATTCAATTGAAGAATTTGCTCAAATTGGTTTATTAGCAAAAAAACCGGTTGATTTAGGTTCAAGATGTACCGTCTTTATGAATTCTTCTGTCAAGCAAGCTCAAAAAGATGGAGCCACTATCGACAATATTTCTGCAGGATTATCAATAAGCGTTGTTAAAAATGCGATATATAAAGTAATTCGAGTATCTTCTTTAGAGCAACTTGGGAAAAATATTGTGGTTCAAGGAGGAACTTTCTACAATGAAGCGGTTTTAAGAGCCTTTGAAAGAGAATTAAATCTTGAAGTGACTAGACCTAACATTGCAGGATTAATGGGTGCCTTTGGCGCGGCTTTACAGGCCAAAAGCTTAGGATTAAATTCATCTAATATCTTATCTCTTGAAGACATTAAAAACTTCAAACATGAAGTAAAAAATATCAAATGTGGTGGATGTAATAATCATTGTTCTTTATCTGTTAATTTCTTTAACAAAAATAAAAGGTATATCTCTGGAAATCGTTGCGAGAAGCCAGTTACAAATAATGTAGTAGATTCTTCTTTAAATATATATGAATATATTAGACAAAGATTACTTGACTATAAGCCTATACCTGGAAAAAGAGGGAAAGTGGGAATACCACTTTGCCTAAATATGTATGAGTTATATCCTTTCTGGTATAGTTTTTTATCTTGCTTAGGCTTTGAAGTTTATAATTCAGGATTTTCTAGTGAAAAGATGTTTTTTAAAGGGCAACACACGATACCATCTGATACAGAATGTTACCCTGCAAAACTTGTTCATGGACACATTGAATCTTTAATTGATCAAGGATTTGATTTTATCTTTTACCCATCTATGAGTTATAACATCGATGAAAAAATATCAGATAATCACTATAATTGCCCAATTGTTGCTTATTATCCTGAACAAATACATAATAATGTTAAAAAAGTTCAAGGTATCAAATATTTTTACGATTACGTTGGAATCCATAATCCTAGATACTTTGAAAAGAGAATTTATTCTTTAATGAAAAAACTATTTGATGATATTTCAAAAAAAGAAATATCTTTAGCGTGTAAAAAAGCTTATAAAGAATATGATAAATATCTATTAGATATTAAAAATAAAGGTCAAGAAATTATTGCTAAAGCTAGAGAAAACAATAAGCATATAGTCGTTTTATGTGGAAGGCCATATCATGTTGATCCACTTGTAAATCATGGAATTGATAAACTAATATGTGGACTTGATAAGGTAATAATTAACGAATTATCTATTTCTTATTTAGAAGGAAAAGAAAAAAGAGGAGTTTTAAACCAATGGACATATCACGCTAGACTTTATAATGCGGCAAGATATGTATCTAAACAAGAAGATATGTCACTAGTACAACTTGTTTCTTTTGGGTGTGGCCTTGATGCGATAACCACTGATGAAGTCAGAGAAATACTTGAGGGTAACCACAAATTTTACACGCAGATAAAAATCGATGAAAATGCAAATTTAGGAGCGGTTAAAATTAGACTTAGAAGTCTATTCTCCGCTTTGAAAGGAGGTAAAAAAGATGGAAAATAATGATTATCCAGTTTTTACTAAAGAGATGGCAAAAGATTATACAATTTTAATTCCTTCGATGCTTGATGTTCACATGAAATTATTCAAGGAAGTAATTTCAAGCAGCGGATATAAATGCGAAGTATGCACAAATACAAAAAATGTCGCAGAAGTTGGACTGAAATATGTTCATAATGACACATGTTATCCGGCAACTCTTGTCATCGGGCAATTCATCGATAAATTAAATTCTTTAGAAGATACTTCTAAGGTCGCTTTGATTATTACTCAAACAGGAGGAGGATGTCGAGCAAGTAACTACATTTATTTATTAAGAAAAGCGTTAAAAAAAGCAGGATATGCTCACGTTCCAGTAATTTCTATTTCTTTAAGTGGAATTGAACATAATGGATTTAAAATTACCTTAACTATGGTTAGAAAACTAATTGCTGCAATGCTTTATGGCGATTTAATCATGTTTTTACATAATAAGACTAGAAGTTATGAAATAGAAAAAGGATCTTCTACTTCTTTAGTGGATTCACTTTGTCAAAGAATTGCTATTCAATTAAAGAATAATAAAGGCTATCGCACAAAAGAATTAAAAAATAATTTTAAGATGATTTGTCATGAGTTTGATTCTCTACCTATTGAAATTGTACCAAAAGTAAAGGTGGGAATCGTTGGTGAAATATATGTTAAGTATGCAAGTTTAGGAAATAACAATCTAGAAGAATTCTTAGTCAGTGAAGGCTGTGAAATCAATGTTCCTGGATTACTTGGTTTTATGTATTATTGCTTGTACGTTCCAAAATACGATAAGAAGTATTATGGGGGGTCATTTTTGAAAACTAAAATGTATGATGTATTAATTGCTTATATGAAAAAAAGAGAAAAAATGATGATAAAGGCGATTAAAGAAACTAAATTTGAACCAATGCAAGAATTTAAGCATACGCTAAACTTGTCGGAAGGAATACTTTCTCATGGTGTCAAGATGGGTGAAGGTTTCTTACTTACTGCAGAAATGGTTGAATTAATTCAAACTCATTATGAAAATATCGTATGCGCTCAACCTTTTGGTTGCTTACCAAATCACATCTGTGGTAAAGGGGTAATGAAAAAGCTTAGAGAAATTTATCCTGATAGCAATATCGTCGCAATTGATTATGATCCAAGCGCAACGAAAGTCAATCAAGAAAATCGCATTAAACTCATGCTTTCTATCGCAAGAGAAAAACTAACAAATAACTAATATTTATATATTTGTATTTCTAAAAATGATAATATTAACTTAATTGGAGAAATAAGAATATGAAGAAGAAAATTATTTTGTCATTATTAATTTTACCGTTCCAGAAAACTTATAAAACTCTATAAAAGTTTATGTTTCCTTCCTATT
>CAMEOO010000018.1 GCA_945929875.1 uncultured Caryophanales bacterium | reverse complement strand
TATATAAAATCTGAATTTTTTTTAAATTTTATCGATTATTCCTCCAAAGATGCGTCTTATCATCATCAAAAGATTGGTAAAATAGGAGAAGGAATTATCGTTGATGGTATTTGTAAGGATGCCATAGAGATAATTAGGCACAATGATTATCCTATAATAGCTACACAATATCATTTAGAAAAGATAGATAATTCTACGACAGATTTGATAATGAAACACTTCATTAATTTGTTTTTTATGTAAAATTTATATATAATTATTTTCAGATATAGAAATAAAAAGGTACGAAACAGTATATGCAAAAGCATTCAGCAGGAGAAACGATATGAAGAAAATAGGCAATATTATATTAAAGAGTTTAGGTTGGGGTATTACAGGATTAATTCTCTTTGTATTAATAGTAATTGGAGGGTTAAACGTCAGTAAAAGATTTATTTATTTTGAGTATTATTCCACGAGAGAAAATGTTTGTAAAATTGCAGGTATAAATGATGGATTTATTCCTCAAGGCTTAGGTTACAGCGAAGATAATAATTTAATATTACAATCTGGATATTTTGCAAAAACTAATTATTGTGCCATTTATTTAGTTGATGAAAATGGAAAATCAAAAAGAATTAATATAGTTAATGAAGATGGAACAAGATACGTAGGTCACTTTGGAGGAATCGCGTGCTATAAGGACTACGTCTATGTCAGTGAGGATTATATTTCCGGAGATTACGATGTCAGTAATCGCCTATATATCTTTTCAATGAATGACCTTTTAGAATTAAACAATAATGATTCTATTACAATTAAAGAATATATTAATGTGGATACCGAAGGCTCAACAGTGAGTTACTATGATGGTTATCTATATGTTGGTGAATACTATTCTAAAGGTTCTTATGAAACTGATCAAAGTCATAAATTAACCACGTTAAGTGGAGAATATCAACACGCTTTAATTTGCGCCTATCCTATTGATGAAAATAAAGAATTTTACTTAGGTGAATTAGAATATCAAATATCTGCGCCAGGAAAAATACAAGGCTTCACAAAGAAAGGAAATACTTGTGTTATTTCTACTTCTTGGGGACCTCTATCTTCGAATTTAGGATATTATGAAATGAAAGATATGAACAAGACTATCTCTTCTTCAGGTAAGGAAGTTCCTTTATATTATATAGATTCTTCTACATTAATAAAAAATGTAAAAATGCCAGCGATGAGCGAAGGAGTATTTCTAAAAGACGATAAGATATATACCTATTTTGAATCATCAGGTAATAAGTATTATTTTGGAAAATTATTTAATGCTTTCTACATTGTTAGTCTTCCTTTTTTAGATAAATAAATATATTATGTGAATTAGAGAGGGATACAATATGAAAGATTTTAGAGTAAAAATGTGTGCTGCATCGACATTAATTGCAGTCATAGCTTACATTTTAGTGGGTTACTACACTAAATGTTGGACTTGGAGCTTATTTATTTTCTTAATTGTTCCATTAATGCCATTTTTAACTGGATTAAAGAAGATTGCCATCACTTACGATTTAATTGTTGTGATCGTTTATCTAGTATTAGGATTTACAATTAATGGCTGGCATCCTTGGTGGGTTTTATTTTTGACTATACCAATCTATCATATTTTCTTTGATGATGTCTTTAAAAATAGAAAAAAGAAAAAACATATCGATGTTGAAGTAGTCGATGATGATGAAAGAAAATAAATAATTACAAAAAAAAGAGATATGCAAAAAGAACTTGGTTTTTAATCACGTTCTTTTTTTTAAGGACTATTATTTAATATTATTTCATAAAATTAAGCATGAATAATTTAAGCTTGATATTTATTCCTTTACTTATCGGTTTTGTTTTGATTTATTCATTAATTAAGAAAAATAATGCTTATGATTCTTTTATTAAAGGAACTAATGAAGGTTTAAATTTATTTAAGGAAGTATTTCCATCAGTATGCGCGATGCTTCTAGCGGTTACTTTGATGAAATCTTGTGGAATAATTGATGACGTAAAAAGTGTTTTAAGCAAGTACTTTCCTTATAGCAGTTTATTCTCCGACCTTGCCCCAATGATTATTTTTAGACCGATTTCTGGTTCAGCTTCAGTAGCTATTTTAGATCAAGTATGCTCGATGGGAGGAGATTCTTTTTCTTGCAAAGTAGCATCCACTATACAAGGGTCCACCGATACGACTATTTACGTTTTGAGCTTATATTTCACTAGCGTTGGAATCACTAAATGGAAGCATGCATTAAAGGTAGGGTTATTATCGGATGCAATTGGAATTATATCTGGGATATTATTAGCTTTTATTTTTTTAAAATAGATAATTATCTATATGACGATATAGAATAAAGCATTGTTTTTACTATCTAATATCATTAGAATTATATTTTCTGGTGATTTATATGATTCAACTAAAAAATGTCAATAAAATATATGGTCATGACGATAATGAAATAATCGCCCTAAATAACATTAATCTTACTTTACCTGAAAAGGGATTAGTAATTATTATTGGAGAATCTGGATTGGGGAAATCTACTTTATTAAATTGTTTATCGAAAATAGAAAAGATAAATTCTGGTGAGATTGAAGGAATATCTAAGGAAGAAGTATCATTTGTTTTTCAAGATTATCAATTGATTGAAAACTTAAGTGTTAAAGAAAACTTAGTTCTTTTTTCAGATAATATATCTAACATAGATTTTATTTTAGATAAACTTGATTTACTTCGCTTTAAAAACAAAAAAGTGAATGAATTAAGTGGTGGCCAAAAGCAAAGAGTGGCTATTGCACGTTCTATTATACTCAATACGAAATATCTTTTTGCGGATGAACCCACTGGAAATTTAGATTCAGATAATTCAATGAAGATAGCTAAAATATTAAAAGAAATTTCAAGTGATAAATAGCATATATATTATTTTAAGAAAACTAAATAAGAAATCGGATGTCGATTTAATTTATGAAAGATGAAACAAAAAAATTGAAAGCGATTTCATAAGCCGATATTGTTATTAAAGAGTATAATCAAATTCGGTTTAGGGGATGTATTACTATGAATTTTATATTAATACTTGGAATTTTACTGATTTTAGGTTTAGCTTCTACTAGATTGATGAAAGTATTTAAGTTACCAAATGTAACAGGATATTTAATTGTTGGGCTTCTTACTGCTTTAGGATGTATATTAATCGATTACTATACAAATGATAAATTAGGCCTTACAACTGAATTAGTTTCTTTAAATGAAGTAGTTTCTGGCGTAGCTTTAGGTTTTATCGCTTTATCAATTGGAGAAGAATTTAAATTAGTAAAGATCAAAAAATATGGAACAAAAATCTTATTGATTACATTTTTAGAGTCGTTCTGTGCGATGATATTAGTTATTGGCGTAGTGATGGCAATTTGCTTAATTCTTCATCTTCCTATTGAAGTTGCTTTATGCCTTGGAGCAATCGCTTGTGCAACTGCACCCGCTGCAACCTTAATGGTAATTAATCAATATAAAGCTAGAGGACCTTTAGTTGATATTCTTTTACCTGTTGTTGCTTTTGATGATGCAGTTGGTTTAATTTTCTTTTCTATTGCCGTATCAATTTCTAAAGTGATTGCCACAGGAACTTCACCTTCTATAGTTTCTTTATTACTTGTACCATTAGTTGAAATATTTGGTTCGTTATTATTGGGCTTTGTTTTAGGATTCTTATTAAGACAAACAATTAATTTCTTTAAAAGTAGAAATAATCACGTCATGATGCTTATTGCTTTCACTTTAATTGGAGTGGGAACTTGCTCATTATTAAAAATGATCAGAATAAATGGTGAAAACCTAGAATTCTCTAATCTACTATGTTGCATGATGATTGGAGCTACTTATATTAATTTAGGTGAAAATAAAGATATTGTTGAAAGAGATTTTTCTCTAGTAGAAAGATGGACTCCTTCTTTACTTCTTCTTTTCTTTGTTCTAAGTGGGGCTCATCTAGTAACTTCGGCCAAAGAACTATTAGCTTCAAATATCAATATGGGATATATCGCTATAGTTTTCGCGGGTTATCTAATTGCTAGATCAAGTGGTAAATATCTAGGTGCTTCTATTGGAGCAAGAATTACTAAAAGAGAAAAGACGATCACTCATTATTTAGGAGTTACATTACTCCCTCAAGCGGGAGTAGCAATTGGCATGGCTAATCAAATTTCTACCATGGAAGCATTTTCTGGAGGAACAGGAAATATAATTGTAACAGTTGTACTTTGTGCAACTTTAGTCTATGAACTATTTGGACCATTATTAACTAAGTGGTCACTAAATAGATCGGGAGAAATTCCTCGTGATGATGGAACTTATCCTTGGGAAACAAGCCAAGCTAAAAATAGCAAATAATGAAAAAAGAAAACGCTTTCAAAAAACACTAAACAAATTGCTCTAAATATTGTATACTTAATTTATAGATGAAAGGAAAAACAAATATGAAGGTAATTTTTGGTGCACCAGGAAGTGGTAAGACAAAAGCAATTTTAGAAGAAAGCGCAAAGAATAATATCCCTGTTCTTTGTGAAAATGAAGCGAGAGTTCGTCGCTTACTTGAAAAAGCTCGCGGATATGGATTTAATATTCCAATGCCAATCACAGTTGATAAATTGGATGGAACAGTTGAAAAAGTCTATATCGATGATATTAAAAGGGTGTTAGATGTCGTATTAAATACAAATTTATGTGGTGTAACCATAAATAGCGATGAAGAATTAGAAGTTGAACATCTAAAATAAAAAATATTTGTTAAAATAATTACTATAAAGGGTAAAGTGAAATATTGCTATACCCTTTTTATTTGCATAAAAAAGTGAAAACTTCATTATTTAGAATAAAACTATTAGTAAATTATTTATTAAAATAATTTTTTGTGATAAAGTAAACACAACAAAAAAAGGAGGAAATCAATATGATTTCAAAAAAATTAGCGGTTGAAGTTTTAAATTTAGCCACTTCAACAGGCGCTGACTTTGCAGAAATCTATCTTGAAGAAAATAATTCTACCTCTATTGGACTTGATAATGGAAAAGTAGAATCTTGCCAAGATACTTTAACTTACGGCGCTGGTATTAGGTTATTAAAAGGACTTCAAAGTGTATATGGATACACAAATGATATTTCTAAAAAAGGATTATCAAAATTAGCTTTAGATCTTTCTGCTTCTTTTTCTGGCGAAAGAGTAGTTATAGTAGATAGTATTACCAAAGTTCGCGTGGGTAAAAAACATCGCCCAAGAATTGAATATTCAACTTATCCTAGAGAAAAAATTATTTCTATGCTTACTGAAGCAAGTAAAACCTGCTTAGAATACGATCCAAGAATCGTTAGATGTAAGGTAAGTTTTTCATTTAATTATAAAGATGTAGAAATCTTTAATTCGAATGGTAAGCAATTTAACGAAGTTCATTCTAGAGGAAGAGCTTACGTTATCGCCGTTGCAGCCAAAGAAGGAGCAATTGAAACTGGTGGAGAAGGTCCAGGAGCTCAAAAGGGTATGGAGTTCTTCTTAGAAGATATCGATTTAAATCAAAAAGCAAGAGATGCGGCAAAAGCGGCATTAACTATGCTTGATGCAAGAGAATGTCCTTCTGGTAAAATGCCAGTTATCATCGGAAATGGGTTTGGAGGAGTAATCTTCCACGAAGCTTGCGGCCACTCACTGGAAGCAAGTTCAGTTAGTAAAGGATTATCTGTTTTCTCAGGTAAAAAAGGAACAAAGATCGCTTCTAGTATAGTTTCCGCGGTTGATGATGGAACTATCGAAGGAGGCTGGGGTTCAGGAAATATCGACGATGAAGGAAATCCTACTCAACGCAACCTATTAATTAAAGATGGAATTTTAAATAGCTATCTAGTCGATGATTTTAATGGCCGAAGAATGGGTGAAAAAGGTAATGGAGCTACAAGAAGAGAATCGTATAAATATGAACCAACTTCAAGAATGTCAAATACCTTTATTTTACCTGGTAAATCCACTCCAGAAGAAATAATTGCTTCCACAAAATTTGGCCTATACGCTAAATCTATGGGTGGAGGAAGCGTCAATCCAGCTACTGGAGAATTTAACTTTGCAGTTAATGAAGGATACATCGTTGAAGATGGAAAGATTAGTTATCCAGTTAAAGGGGCTACTTTAATTGGATCAGGTAAAGAAGTTCTTCTAAATATCGATATGGTTGGTAACGATTTGCTAAGAGCTCAAGGAATGTGTGGAGCCGCAAGTGGATCAATTCCTGCAGATGTAGGTCAACCAACTATTAGAGTAAAAGAAATCACCGTCGGTGGAAGAGGAGGTGCAATTTAGTTATGAATTACAATAAATTTTTTGAAAAAGCAAATGAAGTAGGATTAGAAGCTTTAGAATTATCTATTACTAAATCTAAAAAGTTTTCATTTGGATTATTTAAGAATGAAATTGACTCTTATTCTATCAGCGATTCTTATCGCTTATCTGCAAGAGGGATTTATAATGGTAAACTAGGTTATGCTACAAGTGAAAAAATCGATGCTTCTACAGTTGATTACATTATTAATCACATTAAGGAAAACGCAACATTCAACACTAGTGAAGATAAACCATTCATTTTCCCAGGGAGTAAAAAATATAATCGTAAAAATGTTTTTAGCAAAAAACTTGCAAATATGAGCGCTAATGAGAAGATAAATATTGTAAAGAAACTCGATTTAGCGGTTAAACAAAAAGATCAAAGAATTAATGAAGTAGAAACTCAATATCAAGAAGAAACAGAAGAATATATTTTATTAAATTCATTTGGATTAAAATTAAGTTCAAAGCAAAATTATGCTGTAATCTATTCCAGCGCTGTAGCTACTGATGAACAAGGTGAAACTAAAAATGGATTTAAAGTCAAAATTTTAACTGATTTAGAAGATTTAGATATTGATGAATTTGCTAGTAAAGTAGTAAAAGACACCATTGCTCAATTTGGATCTGCTCCATGTAAATCAGGAAAATATAAATGCGTATTTAATCCAAGTTCCACTTCAGCGTTATTATCTTTCTTCTTACAAAATCTTTCTAGTGAAGAAGTACAAAAGAATACCTCTTTATTAAAAGGGAAATTAAATCAACAAGTTTGTTCTAAAAAATTAACTATCAACGAATCACCACTTGAAAAGAATGTCTTCTTTAGATATTTTGATGATGAAGGTGTTGCTACTTATAACAAAACATTAATTAAAAACGGAGTACTTCAAACTTATTTATATAATTTGACTACCGCGAATAAAGATGGAGTGGAAACAACTGGAAATGGCTATAAGAATGGATTTGGAATTGGAATCCGTGCAGTAAATGTTTCTATTAAACCTGGTAAAGATAGTGAAGAAGAATTATTTAGTAAAGTAAAAGAAGGAATTTACATTACCGATATCTCAGGCCTTCATGCTGGTATGAATGCTCAATCTGGTAATTTCTCATTAATCTCACAAGGCTTTATGATTAGAGAAGGTAAACTAAAAGAACCAGTTTCCTTAATTACTGTCGCTGGAAATTTATTTGATGTCTTTAATGGCGTAGTTGCAGTTGGAAGCAATAAAGAGCTACAAACAAACTCTTATTCAGTACCTTCAATCTACGTAAAAGGAATTCAAGTTTCTGGTAAATAATAAGTATAAAATTATAAATAGGGCGTTATTTAACGCTCTTTTTCTTTAGAGAAAAAACAAGATAAAGAGTGATTAATACTTGACTAGGTAAGTAAAAAAACCACATTAAATTAGTTGAAATATTTTCTAGAAACGAGGTTATTTCATAACTTAAATTAAAATAGTAACCAAGATTAAATAATCCAACGTTGATGTCACATAAAAGAAATAAAATTAACCCCCACAAAAGGATCTTTTTTCCTTTATTAAGATCAACATCAAAAATTAAAGACAAGATTGTTAGTATCATCGAGCAAATATAACTAATAGAAAGAAATACTTCTGTTTGAGAAATAATTAGCCCGATTATAAAACATAAAGTAAATAGAGAAACTCTAATTATTAATTGTGGAAGAAATGTTTTCTTAATATTATCTTTTAATCCTAAAAAGTAGAAAAATTGAACAGCGTTAAAACAAATTAATCCGATTGTATAATAAGAATCTAAAACTAATAAGAAGGTATCCGCGAATAAAGTAAATAAAAGTCCTAGTAAGAAGAAAAGGTTTATTTTTTTATGCTTTATAGTTAATATTAAAGCTAAAACTAGATTGATTATTATTGAAGAATATTTTAAGTAAGTAGAATTCCCAAGATTAAAAAAATCCATAGTTAAGAAACTAATATAAATTATTAGTTGGGCTAAAAGATATATAGCTAAAATGATTTTTTCTTCTTTTTTCATAGTTTCATTATAATTATTGCCGGGTAAATTTAAAATATTAAATTAAGTAATAGATTAATTTTATAATTTAAGTATAATTAAGTTGTTTGAAAGGAAAATTACAATGGAAAACAAATTTGCACAATATAAAAATTTAAGTTTAGGGAAGCAAAAACCACAAGAAGTAAGCGAAAAAGAATTAGAAGATGCTTTAAATTCTTTTGTAGCTAGAAATACTAGTTTTGAAGAAGTAGATCAAGCTTCAGAACTTGGAAATATCGTCAATATCGATTTTGAAGGCTTTGTCGATAACGAAGCTTTTGAAGGAGGAAAAGGTGAACAATACGATTTAGAACTAGGATCAAATACATTCATCCCTGGATTTGAAGATCAATTAGTCGGTTATAGAAAAGGCGATTTAGTCGATGTCAATGTCACTTTCCCTGAAAACTATCAAGCGGAAAATTTAAAAGGTAAACCAGCGGTATTTAAATGTAAAGTCAATGCGGTTAAAGTAAAAAAAGAAGCTAAGCTTGATGATGAACTTGCTAAGCAAAATGGATTTAATAATGTTGATGAACTTCGTCTAGCAATGAAAAAAGAAATGGAGCATCACAATGAACAATTATCGTTGAATAGATTTTTTGATAAACTTTGTGAACACTTAATTTCAAATAGTGAAATTGAAGTCTCTAAAGAACAAGAAGAAGCTAGTTTAGAAAATGTTTTAGCTTATTATTCTCAAATGGTCAGCCAATATGGAATGAATCTTGAACAATATTTACAAATGGCTAATAAAACTATGGATGAATTTAAAAAAGTGATTCACCCAGAAGTTATTAAAGGGGCTAAAGTAAATATTATTTTAGAGCATGTTGCGAAAGAAGAAAATCTTGAAGCAAGCGAAAGTGAAGTAAAAAATGAACTTGAAAAAATTAAAAATTACTACCATTTAACACCTGAACAATTAGAAGAATTCAAGAAAAAGAATTTAGAAAGTTTTACAAAAGAAATTACTAAAAGAAAGGCTTCAGAATTCTTGATTCTAAATAATAATTAATATGGAAGAAAAAATACGTCTTCAAAAATTGATGTCTCAATTAGGCCTTTGCTCAAGAAGAAAAGCCGAAGAATTAATTAGTTTAGGTTTAGTAAAAGTAGATGGGACAATTGTTACTGAAATGGGATATCTTGTTTCTCCTTCTTCTAAAGTGGAAATAGAGGGTCATACTAACCAAGTAAAAAATGATCATGTGACTTTCTTATTTAATAAACCTCTAGGGGTAGTTAGTTCTTCTAAAGATGATCGAGGCAGAAAAACAGTTATAGATTTCTTTAAAGATGAAAACTATAGACTTTATCCAGTTGGTAGACTAGATTACAATACTTCTGGCGCTATTTTGGTCTCTAACGATGGAGAATTGACTAATTTAGTAACTCATCCATCATCTCACTTAAATAAGACTTATATGGCCACAATAGATGGAAAGGTTAAAGAACAGGATATTCTTTCTTTACAAAAAGGAATCATGCTAGAGGATGGGATGACTCAACCTGCTGAAGTAAAATTATTTAAAGAAACAGATAAATACACTATGATTCAAATTACTATTCATGAAGGAAGAAACAGGCAAGTTAGAAGAATGTTTGAACATTTCTCTTATCATGTAAGAAATTTAAATCGTGATTCTATCGATATTTTATCACTCAGAGGTTTAAAAAGAGGAGAATATCGCAAACTATCTCAAGAAGAGGTAGATTATATTAAAGAAAAGTGCTTAAGAAATAAGCAAAATAATCAAATACCAGAATACAAAAGGAAATAGATGGTTCTATTTTCTTTTTTTTCTTCATAAATTCAAATGAAGTTATCAGGAGGATTTATGGACACATTAAAAGTATTGAAAGATATTGGCCAGAGAAATAATGGAGATGTCTATTTAGGGGTAGTTGGTCCAGTTAGAGTAGGAAAATCTAGCTTTATTAAAAGATTTATGGAAGTGGTGGTACTTGATACAATCACTAATGAAGAAGAAAAGAAGAGAGCACTAGATGAACTTCCTCAATCTGGTCAAGGTAAAACAATCACTACAATTGAACCTAAATTTATTCCTGCCAATTCAATTTCTATTAAGGTAGAAGATTCTTTAAGCGTAAATGTTAGAATGATCGATTGCGTCGGATACATCATCGATTCTAGCAATGGTTATCTAGAAGATGGAAAGATGAGAATGGTGAAAACCCCTTGGTTTTCTGATGCGATCCCTTTTGATGAAGCAGCAAAGATAGGTACTCAAAAGGTAATTAAAGATCACTCTACTTTAGGAATAGTGGTTTTATCCGATGGCTCAGTAAATGAATTTTCTCGACTTGATTTTTATTCTTCAGAAAGAAAAGTATTAGAAGAAGTTCAAAAAACTGAAAAGCCATTTGTCATCGTTTTAAATAGTAAAACCCCTCATAGTGAACAAACATTAAAGATTAAAGAAGAACTAGAAGCCACCTACCAAGTCACTGTTTGCCCACTTGATGTAGTTAATATGACTAGGGAAGAAGCTACTGATTTATTAAAAGACGCTTTATATCAATATCCAATATCAGGAATCGATATCACTCTTCCTAAGTGGGTTGATTCTTTAGATGAATCTCACTATATCAAAATTTCAATTAATGAGTCGTTACAAAAAGCTCTTCAAGAAGCCCGAATTGTTAAAGATGTTGAAAAAATAACTGGAGTATTATTAGAAAATGAATACTTATCTGATGTAAAAATCACTAATGTCGATACTGGTAGTGGAATCGTTGAAGTTCAATTAAGTGTAAAAGAAGAACTTTACGAAATCGTTTTAGAAGAATTAGTGGGTTGTAAGATTAGTGATAAATCTGAACTAATCTCAGTATTAAGTCAATTTGTAAAAGCTAAAAAGGACTATGATTTAATTGGTAACGCTCTTGAAATGGCTAATGCTACCGGTTATGGATTTGCTTCTAGCCCAATATCAGAAGTAAAACTAGAAAAACCAGAGCTTACCAAAAGTTCAAATAGATATGGAATAAGAGTGAAAGCTTCCACTTCTTGCTATCACATTATTAAAGTAGATATCTCTACCGCTTTTGAACCAATACTAGGTGGAAAAGATCAAGCCGACTACTTCTTAAATTACCTAACCAAGGCATTTGAAGAAAATACGATTAGTCTACTTGATTGTGAATTATTTGGGAGAAAGTTTAAAGATATCTTGCAAGAGAACATCTCAACAAAATTAAATAATCTTCCTGAGCCTATAAAACAAAAGTTGCAGCAAATTATCAAAATTGTATCAAATAAGGGTAAAGGAAATCTAATCGCATTTGTTTTTTAAAAAAGTAAAATAATTGTTGCAATGAATTTTCGTTTGTGGTAGATTTAATTCACAGCCCCTTGATAGAGAGTAGTTAATTATGAACAAATTAGACTTAATTAATGCGGTTTCAGATGAAACGGTGATGCCAAAAAAAGATTGTGAGAAAGTCGTTAACGCGGTCTTTGAAATCATCTTAGATGAACTAAAAAATGGCAACTCTATCTCGGTTACTGGATTTGGTTCTTTCGAATTAAAAAAGACAAAAGAAAAAGAAATTACTTCGCTAAAAACCAAACAAAAAATTTTAATTCCTTCCCAAAATGCAATCAAATTTCGCCTTAGTAAAAAAGCTAAGGAAAAAGTAAATTGCTAAAATGCCACTTCGTACAAGTGGTTTTTTTATTTTTAGCCCAAGATTACGCCTAATAAATGAATATATTAGTTTAGGAGGCTTCTAAAAATGAATCCAGGACCATTTTATTTTCTTCCTTTTATGAATATGGATAAAATTATCGAGGAAGAAAAAAAGGATATAACTTTTTATAGTGAAATACTTTCACCAGATCTAACTTTATTATATGGTAACGCATTTAAAAATGAATATGTTCCATATAAAAACTATAATCCGACTTTGCCGCTTGTAAAAGATGAGCAAGAAAAACTACTTAGAGAAATTCAAATGTATAGTTTATTGACCCACGATTTGAAACTATACCTAGATATTTATCCAGAAGATAAACAAATGTATGACCTTTATCATAGATACGTGGTCGATTCGCATAAATTAGCCGATGAATATCAAGAAAAGTATGCTCCACTTTTTTCTTATAAAGCAGAATTTGACGATAGCTTTACTTGGGTTAAATATAGGATGAAGGAGGATTAATCTATGTTTGTATATGAAAAAAGAAATTCTTTTCCAATTAATATTACTAAAACAGATTTGAAGATGGCTAATAGTTTATATGCTCAACTTGGAGGACCAAATGGTGAACTTGGGGCATGCCTAAGATATTTTGCTCAATCATTCACGATGCCTGATGAAAGAGGAAAACAACTTTTAAAAGATATCGCTACTGAAGAGATGGGACACGTAGAGATGATTTGTACTATGATCAATATGTTAACTAAAAATGCTTCACCTGAAGATTTTGTTAAAGAAGGTTTTAGTTGCTCTTATGTCACAAATGGAAAAGCGGTAGGTTTACATGATTGTAATGGCGTGAGTTTTTCTACTGATGGGATTGGGGTAACTGGCGATTATCAAGCTGATTTAACTGAAGATATGGCCGCTGAAGAAAAAGCAAGATCTAATTATGAGCATTTGATCGATATTTCCACAAATCCAGAAGTGACATCGGTGCTGCTTTTTTTAAGGCAAAGAGAAATAGTTCATTATAATCGTTTTAAAGATTTGTTAAAATCTTATCAAGAAAAGAAAACTTGTCCAAAGAAATGTAAATAAGAGCTTAGAGCTCTTTATTTTTTACAAATTTTCTAATTCTCTTAGATAGCTATTTCCACTTGTATCGCTTGGCATTCGAAAATCACCTCTTGGCGATAAGCTAACTTGAGTGATTTTTGGTCCATCAGGACAACATGATCTCTTAAATTGATTGTTGAAGAACCTTTTAATAAAATGAGTAAACCATTTTTTTATGGTTTTTTCATCATAATCTTCTTTAAAGGTTTCTTTGGCCATAAAGAATACCTTCTTAACATCTTGTTTATGATAGATAAAGTGGTATAAGAAGAAATCGTGAAGAACGTAAGGACCAATGACATCTTCAGTAATTTGAGCGATTTCTCCTTCTTTTGGAGGAAGAAGTTCCGGAGATATTGGCGTATCAAGAATATCTAATAATATTTCTTTAATTTCAGGATAAACATCAGAAAGATAATAAGTCATCGACCTTATTAATGTTTTTGGAAGAGAACAATTTACATTGTACATAGACATGTGATCACCATTATAAGTAGACCAGCCTAGAGCAATTTCGCTTAAATCTCCTGTACCTATTACTATTCCATTAACTTTATTACAATAATCCATTAAGACTTGAGTTCTTTCTCTTGCTTGGGAGTTTTCAAAGGCAATAGATTGGTCCTCTTTAGAAATCTTTAAATCTTTTAAATGCTGATCAACCGATTTTTTAATGTCGATTGTTAGTAAATTTACCCCTAATTTTTCACACATTATCGTTGCATTATCTTTAGTTCTACTGGTGGTTCCAAAACAAGGTAGTGTAATTGCGTGAATATTAGTTCTAGGTAGTTTCATATTATCAAAAGTATTAATGCAACAAAGAAGAGCGATGGTAGAATCTAGTCCACCCGATACTCCAATCACGACGTTTTTACAATTGATTTGTCTCAATCTTCTTTCTAGAGCTTTTGCTTGCATATTATGGATTTTTATCATTTCTTCTTTTGTATTATTTTTATTTATAAAAGGGTATTTTTGATAGGATCTTGTTAATTTTACTTCACTCATTGAACAAGAAAAATCTATCATTTGGAATGAAAAATGATTCTTTGAATTATATTTTTGCATTCTTCTTTCAACCATTATTCGATCTAAGTCAATTTCTGAATAGATAGATGATGAATCAAATAATTCGCTTTCTTTTATTATTCCATCTGGCTCACAAATAATGTTGTGCCCAGAAAAAATTAAATCGCTTGAAGATTCGTTAAAAGAAGCGGAACTATAAATATATCCCACTTTACTTCTATAGCAATTTGTTTCAATTAACTTTCTTCTAATTTCTTCTTTTTCTATTGTTTCATTGCTACTTGATAAGTTGCAGATTATCGTTGCCCCTAAAGAGGATAAAACGCTGGATCTAGGTGAATTAACCCACATATCTTCACAAATTTCAACTCCAATTATTTCATTTGTTAGTCTAGCATTTCTAAATAATAAATTGTTTGAAAAAGGGTAAATATTATCACCTATTTGAATTTGATTAATATATTGGCTTTCATATCCTTCAAAGTACCTTTTTTCGTAGAATTCGTTATAATTTGGTACATAAGTTTTTGGAACCACTCCAAGAATTTTTCCTTTATAAGCGCATATTGCACAATTATAGAGTTTATCTTGAAAAATTAAAGGGGCGCCAAAAGTATAAAATGCCTCTATATCTTTAGTGCTTTCCATTATTTCATCAATTGCTTTGATAACTTTTTTTAAAAGAGTATCGGAAAAGAAAAGATCCCCACAAGAATAAGATGAAAGGCAAAGTTCAGGTAGTACTATGATCTTTGCTTCATTTTCAAAAGCTTTCTTAATTGCTTCAACAATTTTTGTTTTGTTAAAATCAACATCGCTGATATTACCAGGAAAATTCAATGAACAAACTTTAATATATCCATTTGCTTGGTCTTGCTTTTCTACTCTACTAGCATATAATCTTGGTGTTTCTTCTAGTTCAACTTCATTTTTCCCTAAATTTTCAAAGCATTCATCTGACATTATCACTAGATCGGAATACCCGTTTTTACTGATGTATATTGGCTCACTAATTAAGTGACACATCCTTGATATTTCATTTGTATTTCTTAGTTCTTTAATTGGAATAATCTTTTTCATAAATTCTACCTCGACATTATTATAGCATAATTATGAATAAATAATTAGTTTACGATTGAAAATATTATTTTTTTTAGTGTATAGAAATGATATGATGATTGAGGTGAGAAAATGGAAGACTTAAAATATCTTAATGGAAGTAATCCTTTATATTTAAAAGAAGTAACGTACAATTATGAAAGAATTAGGGAATACATAAAGAATCACCTAACTTCATTTACTTTTATTTCTAATATATCTGAAGTTGATTTTTTAAGAAGTTGTTCTGAAAAAGAATTCTTTAGCTTAGATGAATTTTCAGGAGTAATTTTTGATGATAGCGTGCAGTTATTAAGGAATAAACTTTTAGACATACTAAATTTATTTAAGGGAATGTTTTCTACTCTTTTTTCTATTGAATGTGTTGAAACTAAAGTGGCAGAAAACGAGAATTATTGTTTACTTTGCCTAATAAAAAGTTCTTTTAAAGAAGTAGTTTCTTTAAGAATAGATAGTAATGTAGGATATATTAATTTTTTAAATATAAAAGAAATTATTAGTGATTTATTAGAAAATGAAAATTTATCTTTTTTCTCTTATTTTTATCAAATTGGCTTATCTTTAATTCAAGAAAATCAACCTAGTGTTATTTCTATGAAAAAAGTAATTGAAAGTAAGCTCACAAAATTTAATGTGAAAATCTATTGCAAGGACTACATAAAAACTAGAGAAAGAATATATCGTAACGAACTGCCTTTAATTATTGAAATAGGGCCTAGCAATGCAAATAAGAATGAAGTTACTATTATTACTAAATACGAAAACAAACAGGTCGCAGTAGATAAATTGGAAAAAGAAATCGATTCCATAATTAAAGACATTGATGTTATTAATCATAAGGAATCGATGAAAAAAGTAATTCAGGTACAAAAAAAGCAAGAGGATTTAGAAAACTTAAAAATAGGTCAAAGATTTTGCTTGTGCGATAATCCTAATTGTAGAGAAAAAGTAAACTGCAAATTGAATAACAAGAAACTTTATCAATCTTTTTTAAATATTACTTCTAATAAAAAATGTATAATATGTAATAAGCCTTCAAGTAAAGTATATTTTGCTGGGTGATTAAGAAATGATTTCTCTTTGTAAATTTCAAAGTGAAAATAATTGAAAAAAATAAAAAAATAATTGATATATAAAATTCAATATGCTAATATATTTTAGCGACAAGGAGCAATACCCAAGTTGGTGAAGGGGCGTCCCTGCTAAGGACGTAGATCGGGTAACTGGTGCGAGAGTTCGAGTCTCTCTTGCTCCGCCATCCATGGACCAGTGGTGTAGCGGTTAACATGTCTCCCTGTCACGGAGAAGATCGCGAGTTCGATTCTCGTCTGGTCCGCCAGCAATGCAGGTGTAGTTCAATGGTAGAACTTTAGCCTTCCAAGCTAACTACGCGGGTTCGATTCCCGTCACCTGCTCCATTTGCTTATTAAGCACCCTTAAGGGTGTTTTTTTTGTTTGTGCGGTTTGAAAAACTATAGACATAAACGTAAGCGTAAAAAATATCCAGGTTCGATTCCGTTCGAACGTATACGTCAATTCTTGATGATATCTATTAAATTAAAACAGTAATAGTTTGATTTTAGTCTAACTATTACTGTTTAAATCAATTAATTTTATGTAGACAAAAGTATAAAGATTCGCCAGAAACCGCCAGGCGGATTTGGGCTCTCACTTTTATAGATGGAATCAATATAGAATTATGTTTACTTGTAATAGTTATTATTAATTAGTGTTATAATTAAATTGTCTAAAAGAAGGGTAATTCTATGAAAAATCATTTTAAAGGTAAGTACTATAAATTTATATCAGAAGATGGATTTTCTTTTGCAATAATTTTATCTAATTCTAATGATGGCAATCAAATTCAACTTATTACAAAAAAAGACTCATATATAGTTAATGATATTGAACAAGTAAAAACTGACTTAGATAGTTTTTTTGAATTTAATATCGATCAAGATAATTTAGTTTTAAAAGGTAAACTATTTTTAGGAAAACTTAATCCGTTAAAAAAGAAAGTGATGGGGCCATTTTCTTATATTCCTTTTATGGAATGTAAACATAATATTTATTCGATGTATCATGAAGTAAAAGGTGAAGTAGAATATAATGGCATTAAACATGAATTTAATAATGGAATAGGTTATATTGAAGGAGATAAAGGAGTTAATTTTCCTAAAAAATATATTTGGTACAATTCACTTACCAAAGATAGCACATTGACTTTAGCAATTGCTAGTATCCCATTTGGATTATTCAGCTTTACAGGAGTATTATGCTTTATCAAAAGTGAGAATAAGGAATACTATTTTTGCACATGGAATAGAGTAAGAATTAATAAAATTGATAAGTACTATTTAGAACTTAAAAAAGGAAAATATATTTTAAAAATAGAATTACCAGAAGTGAAGGGACATAATTTAAATGCTCCAGTAAAAGGTAATATGAATCGTTTTATTAAAGAGAATCTAGCAATTTCAAGCTCTTATATTCTTGCATATAAAAATGAAGTGATTTTAGAAGCGAAAGATCCATTTTCTTCGTGCGAATGGATGTGGAGTTAATGAAAAAAATATACTTTCTTATTAAGAATGAAGTTTTACTATTCTTTTTTTCAATAACAATAAGTTTATATGCATATTTTTATTTAGAAAAAACCTTTTTACATGGTAGAATAATGAATATAAATTATTTAGAAGGGGATTTGCGGTATGAAAAAATTTGCTAAGTTACTATTTAGCAGAATGACTCTTGTAGGATTAGCTATAATTGCTCAAGTGGTTTTTTGGGTTATATTATATTATTTATTAAGTAAAAATGCTTATATTTCCACTGCAGTAAATATTATCTTTTCTATTTTATCTCTTTTATTTTTATTTAATGTTATTAACAAAAATCAACAAGAAGTATTTAAACTTCCTTGGGTTATCATCATCTTAGTGGTACCTTTATTTGGAATAGTGATCTACACTTTATTTGGAAGAAGCCCTCTTTCAAAAAAACAAATTAAACATCGAAGAAAAGTAAAAGAGGAAATTGCCAAAAAAGTAAAAGTAGATGATAAAGCAATCACTAATTTAAAAAAAGAGAATCTTGATGCATGTGGTCAATCTAGTTACCTCACTAATGTAACTTCTTTACCACTTTGCGAAAATACAAAAACTGAATACCTTTCTAGTGGAAAGAACTTTTATAATAAAATGCTTGAGATTTTATCCAAGGCAGAAAAATATATTATGTTAGAGTATTTTATCGTTGGCGAAGGAAAGATGCTTGATGGAATACTTAATATTTTGTATGAAAAAGTAAATGAAAATGTCGAAGTGTTCCTTCTTTTTGATGATATTGGTTCTCTTGGAAGAATGTCGACAAAGAAGTATTTAGAGATAAAGAAAAAAGGAATTAATATAGTTATTTTTAACCCTTTTGTTCCAATTACTTCGGTTGTTCATAATAACCGAGATCATAGGAAAATTACTGTTGTCGATGGTGAATATGGTTTAGTGGGAGGGGCAAATATCGGCGATGAATACATCGATATTGATCATCCATATGGCTATTGGAAAGATAGCGCTGTTTTCTTAGAAGGAAATGGAGTTGATTCATTAGTTTCAATATTTGCTCAAAACTATAATATTGCTAGTAAGAACCATCAAATCGATATTGATAATTATTTAGTAAAACATGAAAAAATGGACTCTAAAGGTTACTTGCTTCCTTTTGGTGATGGCCCTGCTCCAATCGATGTAAATCATATTGGTGAAGACGTTTTTTCAAATTTGATTGGATGTGCAAAAAAATCTATTTGTATTACTACTCCTTATTTGATTGTTTCATATGAATTTTTGCATAAACTATGCCTTGCTAGTAAAAGAGGAGTAGATGTTAAGATCATTACTCCTTATATTCCAGATAAAAAAATCACTAACATTTTAACTAAAAGCAACTATCAAATGCTTGTTGAAAGCGGGGTAAAAATCTATGAATTTGAGCCAGGTTTTATTCATGCGAAAAACTTTATTGTCGATGATATCTATGGGGTTTGTGGAACGATAAACCTAGATTATCGAAGTTTTGTTCACCACTACGAATGTGGAGTTTGGATGTATAAATGTGAAGCAGTTAAGCAAATGAAAGATGATTTTGACCAAATGATTGAAAATCAAACTATCTTTATCGATGAAAAAAAGGCGAAACTACCTTTTTTCCACAGAATTATTAAAGTTGTTATTAATCTTTTTGCTCCTTTATTCTAATATAATATTGTAATAAGTGTTTATGGAGAGAATATGGAAAATAAAACTAACCTAATAGATTACATGAGATGGAGAGGTGACTTATCTTTTAATCAGTCTCCTTTTAATAAAATTGATGCTTTAATTTTGAATTTAGTTTCTTTTTTGAACTTTGAAAATTTTCAAATCGATTATCCTTACAATCAAAAAGTGAATATCAATAATTTGCTCGATTCTTTTTTTTCGTTGTATCCAAATGAGAATAAGCTAGGATTAATAATTCCTAGTGAAATATTTATGGTAGCAAGATCTATTAAAAATTGTAAAAGGTATGCAAATATTAAAGTATCAAATTTTATCAATAAAATCGATCAGTCTATTTCCGAACAATTTTCTGCACTATTATTCCATTTAGATAAAGACAATTTATTTGTCTCTTTTAGAGGCACGGATGACACTTTAGTCGGATGGGCAGAGGATGTAAACTTGATCGCTGAATTTCCTGTTCCTGCACAAAAGGATGCAAGAGATTATTTAGATAATATAGCAAATATGTATAAAGATAAATCCATTTATATTGGAGGCCACTCTAAAGGAGGGAATTTATCAGTTTATGCCTCTATTTATTGTAATGAAACTACTCAAAATAGAATTAAAGCAGTTTATTCTTTTGATGGTCCAGGATTTATGGAGAATACTGTTGATGAGAAATCTTTTAACAAAATTAAAGATCGCATTTATCATATAATTCCAAATGGAGGAATTATTGGAAGATTATTTTCTTCTAATAAAGAACCAACAATAATAAAAAGTTTTTATAAGGGCCTAGACCAACATAATCCATTTTCTTGGGAAGTGGAAAGAGATAATTTTAAAGAAGCCGATGCTTTTAGCAAAAATTCCAATAAAATTAAAAAAGAAATCGATTCTTTAATTGAAAAGATGAGCGATGAAGAAAGAAAGGATTTCGCTAAAGATTTAAACCAATATCTAGATTCGTTAAAGCAAAATAATCTAATAGAGTTTTTAAACTTGAGAAATGTTTTATCGTTAGTTTCAAACAAGTATAAAATGAAACATAAAAATATTAGATATATTCTTAAATTATATTTAATCTTTTCTAAATATGATGCAATACATGTAAAAATTTCGAAATAATTGTTGAAATAATTTTTTTGTTTTGCTTTAATATAATCATAAATGTGTGTATATGCGCATATTTTATTGGAGGGTATTATGGCTAAATATGATCAAGACGAATTATTGCTTAGAGTGTCAGAATTTTTTAAAGCATTATCTGATTATTCTAGAATGAAAATTGTTTATGCACTTTTAAATGGTGAACTTTGTGTAAACGATATAGTAAAAGAAGTAAATATGACTCAAACTGCAGTTTCTTATCAATTGAAACTATTGAGGCAATTGCATTTAGTTAAATATAGAAGAGTAGGGCAAAATGTTTTTTATTCGATAGATGATGAACATGTGCATAATATTATTAAGATGTCCATCGATCACATTGAGGAATAAATTATGGCTTTAGTAAAAAGATATAAAATTAATAATAATTCTTGTGAAAAATGTATAGATCATCTTTTAGATGAAGTCTCTTCTCTTGAAGGGGTTCTAGATGTTAAAGTTAGCATAGATAAAAATGAGATAGTAGTTAAAAGCTATAAAAAAATAGACGAAGGGAAAATAAATGAAATTATTAATAATCAAAATAATTATCATAAAGCTCATGAATCAAATTTAATTGAAGAGGAGTTTCTATTTGACGAAATTGATTGTCCTAATTGCGCAGCGAAAATCGAAGATAGATTAAATAAAGAAGAGAAAATAGCTAAAGCTACAATTAGTTTTCTTAATAAAAAGGTTATCATCGTTCACAGTAAAGATGATGAGATTCTTCCCCTAATTAATAAGATTGCTAAAAGCGTTGAAAAAGATGCAGTCATTTATAGAAATAAAGGTTTATTTTTTAAAAGCTCTAATGAACACGAAAAAGAAAGTCATTGCCATTGTGAAGACCATCACGACCATTGCACCCATTTAGATGAGGATTGTCATCACGAACATAAAGAACATTGTCACGGTCATGAAGAAAAAAGAAAAGATTATAGAAGAATAGTAAAGATAACTTCTTTAATATCTGGAATATTATTAGCAATTATTGGAACAATTTTAAAATTTACAGATAATATGTACGTTTTAAGAATGATTTTGTTTAGTGTCTCCTATTTGCTTCTAGCTTATAATCTTCTTTTAAACGCGGTAAATGGAATTAAAAATAAAGATTTTTTCAATGAGAATACTTTGATGGTTCTTGCTAGTTTAGGAGCGTTGATAATAGATGAAGGGTTTGAAGCAATCATGGTTGTTTTGCTAAATACTATTGGCGAATATTTCCAAGAAAAAGCAAGTGAAAACTCTAAAAAAGCTATAGAAAATATGATGAGTTTAGACTCAAAATATGCGCAGTTAAAAAATGGTCCTCAAATTTTAGCGGAAGAATTAAAGCGCGGTCAAATAATTGTGATTAAGCCAGGAGAAAAAATACCTGTAGATGGCAAATTATTAAATCAAGAAGCCTTATTAGATATGAAAAGTTTAACAGGAGAGTCTTTACCTGTTTCTTTCAAAAAAGATGAGACGTTACTTTCAGGATCGATTAATCTAGATAAAGTAATCGAATTAGAGGTAACTAAAGAATATAGCGAATCGACTTTAAGTAAAGTAAAAGAACTAATTCAAAAAGCCAATGATAAAAAATCAAAATCCCAAGAATTCATTACTAAATTTGCCAAGATTTATACACCTATAATCATTATCGTTGCAATTATTATCGGGTTAGTTCAAGGAGTTATTCTTAGAAATGGGTTAGTTTCAAGTTTAAATAGCGTGTTTTCAATTTTAGTAATCGCTTGCCCTTGCGCATTAGTGATTTCGATTCCTCTTTGCTATTTTTCAGGAATAGGAAGAGCGTCGAAAGATGGAATTCTAGTAAAAGGGGGAAATTATCTTGAAACTTTAGTTAATTCTAAAAGTTTCGTATTTGATAAAACTGGAACACTAACAAAAGGAAATTTTGAAATTACCAAAATTGAAGCAATTTCTACAAACAAAGAAGATTTATTAAAGAAAGCTGCTATGTGCGAAGTATATTCTTCTCATCCAATCGCTATTTCAATTAAGAACGCTTGTAAAGATGAAATCTCTTTTCCAGAAGATTTTGAAATCGAAGAAATAACAGGTGAAGGAATTAAGTATACTTCAAATTCACTTAGCCTTCTTGTTGGTAATGAGAAACTATTAAATAGATATAGCATAAACTTTACTCCATCAAGCGATATTGGTTCGATCGTATATGTTGTAGAAAACAATCGCTATTTAGGATACATAGTTATAAGTGATGAAGTAAAGCCAGAATCTAAAGAACTGATTACTTACCTAAAGAATAACCATTATAAGACATATATGCTTTCTGGTGATAATGAAAAGATTGTGGATAATATCTCATCTTATTTAGGAATAGATGAAAAAAAAGCAAAACTATTACCTGATCAAAAGTACAAATGTCTTGAAGACATTATCCAAGAAACTAATGGAAGCGTTGTATATGTTGGTGATGGAATTAACGATTCACCAAGTTTAACTTTGGCAGATGTTGGAATATCTTTAGGAGGTATTGGCTCAGATGTAGCAAAAGAATGCGCAGATGTAGTAATAATGAATGATGATATTTCAAAAATAAAGAATCTATTACTAATTAGCAAAAAGACAAGAAAAATAATGATAGAAAACATTGTGTTCATCTTGTTTGTAAAATTATTAGCAATCGTAATTGGATCAAGTGGAATAATTGGACAATATGCAATGATCCTATCGATTTTCTCAGATGTCGGAGTTAGTTTGCTGGCTATTTTAAATACTACACGTATCTTAAGAAAATCTACAAAATAGAGGTGAGTGAGTAATTACTCACCTTTTTCTTGCTTTATATTAGATTTGAAGAAATAATTGATTTTTTCTTGTTGAAAAATGGAAAATACATTTTTATTATTTCTATTGTATTTATCGCAAAGAGGAAAATAATATGCCATTTCAAGATATTCCAAATATTTTATCATTTCTTAGAAAAAATAATGGTTTAACCCAAGCTGAACTTGCCGAAAAAATTGGAGTTTCCAATAAAACAATCTCCAAATGGGAGCAAGGAGCATTTTTGCCTGACATCACTTATTTAGTTTCAATTGCTAGAGTATACAATATTACTGTCGATGATCTTTTATCTGGAAATATTAATGATTGCAAAGTAGATAAAAAGCAAAATAGTAATAATATTAACAAGAAAAAATTGATTATCAACTTATCTTTAATATTGGCATTAGTTTCAGAAATTACCATATTAATAATCTTTTTAGAAGAATTCAGATATAATGTTGGATTATATTTTCTTCATTTATTTTTATTGATATGTAGTTTTATAGCTTTACTTGTCATCTTGTTTAATTTAATACATGAAATTAATATCCTTTAGTTTGACTTTTTCTTCGATTAACTCTATTATGAAAATGTTGGGGCAATAGCTCATCTGGGAGAGCGCATCCATGGCATGGATGAGGTGGCGGGTTCGAGCCCCGTTTGCTCCACCATTTTTAGATAGAGGCTTTTATGAATCCAAAATTATTTTGCTATCTATTCCAGTAATATTATTTAGGTGTAGTCAAAATAAGAATCCTATCGTAGGTAATATATTTAAATTTACCGATGGAAATCCATTAATGTAGTAAAAAAGGATACGATGAATCTTCATATTTAGCTTTACTATCTAACGTATCTTCGTTTATCGACTTCACAAGCGTAGATATATTATCAATCTTGCTAAAAAGCATATTTGAAATAATGGCTTTTTAAGAATGAGTGATACCACGTACAAAGGTTCTCACATGAGCTATGAAGATAAAATATGCTTCTATTTATCACTTGTGCAAGAAATTGATGATAAATCTAAATTTGTTTATGTAGATTCTTCAATAAGGTAAAGAAGGCTGTTCTATATTACAACCGCTAGAAAAAGCTTTGATGGTAATTCGACAAAATTTGATATTATCGGGGATACATTTATTAAAAAAGAAGATATATATTACTCAACAATAATTTCAAAACACTATGCTGATTCTTCTAATGAGATTAGTATAGAAGTATCATTTATATATTCATTTGAAAAAAATTAAAAAAGGAGCATCGAATTATGAACAGAAAAGAAATTAAAGAACAAGCTAAAAAAAATCTTGACGGCAAATGGGGAGGAGCAATTATAATCTTTTTGATTTATCTAGTAATCTCTATTGGAATCAGCGCAACTGGAATTGGAATTCTTTTTACTAGCGTTTTAACAATTGCAATGTTGAACGCTTTCTTGAAAGGAAGAAATCAAAACGATTATAATCCTTCAGATATGTTTGAACCATTGAATTATAATTTTACAAATAAAATTTTGCTAAGCTTAATAAAGAATATTTATATATTCTTATGGTCATTATTATTTATTGTACCTGGAATTATTAAAACTTACGCTTACGCTTTATGTGAATATTTAGCTATCAAGCATCCTGAGTGGGAATATAAAAAGTGCTTACAAGAAAGTCAAAATATGATGAAAGGTCACAAATTTGAATTATTTATCCTTCAATTGAGCTTTTTAGGATGGGACCTCTTATCTGTATTCACTTTAGGAATCTTACAACTATATGTTGCTCCTTATAAGTTTGCTACTTTAGCGATTTATTATGAACAATTAGAACAAGATTATACTTCAGTATACAATGTTGAATAATATAAAACCTTTTGATGATCAATGCATATTTAATAAAGATTAATAAGAATAAACGTTTAGATTTAACTTGTCTTGACGAGTCTATTTTATTTCATTGCCAAAACAATGAAATATCGCTTTTATCGTATCATCATTTAATAAAAATTTTGAGAAACGACTTTAATATCAATGAGGTAAAAATAGATTTTAGTTCTAAACCAAGACTAATTAACTCTAGTTATCAATTTAATATCTCTCATTGTAAAAATTATATTTTAATTGGTATTAGTGACGAAGAATTAGGTGTTGATATCGAAGAAAAAAGTCGAGTTATCAGCGATAATTTAATTGATAGAACCTTATCTATAGAAGAGAAAAGATTAGTGAATAACAGCATTGATTTTCTCAGATGCTGGGTAAAAAAAGAAGCGTATTTGAAATATTTAGGAACAGGAATTAATCGTAGATTAAATTCTGTTGACTCGACAAAGCTCAATAATGCAAAATTATATGAAGATGAGAATGTGATCTTTTGCGTTTATTCTCATCTATTAGGTGATGAAGTTAATGTTAAGGAAATTTATGAAGAAGATTAGTTTATTATCAGTTGTTATTTTATCTATGCTTTCTACTTCTTGTGGCAATAATTCTTCGTTTAGTTCATTAAATGAAGCGATGAATTCAATTGAAGAAAATTTTAATGCTACTTTCGATTTGATGAAGAAATATCAAGATGATAAAGGCTTACTTATTAAAGATGAGGTCTACGTTGAATACCTTAATCTAGATGAAAAAAAAGAAGTAAGATCTGTTTCTACAATGAATGTTTCTAAAGAAAGAAAAGAAGCGATATATGATATCGATTTATCATCTGATAATAAAAAAGCAAAATGTTATGTGATAAATGAAGATGTTTATTTAAATTTCGATGAAGAAGAAAAATATCATTATAGTCTTTCACAAAAAGAAGATTTCGATAAAGTGGATATAGACTCTTATAAAGAATTGATTTTTGAAAGTGGGTTAATTGGCATCACTTTATCATGGATATCTAATGAAATTACAAGCGATAGCTATCTATTAGAGTTAGATAAAATATCATTAAAGTACTATAGAATTAGCTTTCTAGCTTTACTTGGAAAAAATGATAGAATTCTTTTAGCCAAAACTATGGATATAATTAAAGAGAATATTAATCTTTATCTGCTATACGAAGGTAATCCATCATTAGTCACTTTATCGATCGATAAAGAAAAATTCGATAAAGCTATCGATAATATAAAAGATAACATCGATACTTCTTTGAGCACGATTAAAAATAAGCCATCAACTTATGGTACAAATATAAAGTCTATCTATGAAAAAATATCTTCATTTTTATCCAAGTGCGATTTGAAGCAATTAGAAAACTTATCTTTAACAATCAATTCGAAAAAGAAGATCATCAAGCAATTTTTATTAAAAATGAATACCTTATCATCTATTTATTTAGATATAAATTATAAATTTAGTTTTTTTAATAAATATGAATCTTTAAACTTTCCGAATGATTTAAATAAATATATCTCAAAATAATATATCTCTCAACGAATAAATAATACAATCGATAAAATTTTATCTATATTTTTTAATTATTCTATAAAAAAATGTGACAAAATATCATCAGTTATAGTAAAATATAGGTGTTGGCAAAAAAATACTAACAGGAGGATAAAATTTATATGTCAGTAAAAGTAGCTATCAATGGATTTGGCCGTATCGGCCGTTTAGCTTTCAGACAAATGTTTGGCGCTGAAGGTTATGAAATCGTCGCAATCAACGATTTAACAAGCCCTAAAATGCTTG
>CAMEOO010000017.1 GCA_945929875.1 uncultured Caryophanales bacterium | reverse complement strand
GCGTTGTCACCACGTCTATTTGCTACTTTTAATACTTTTGTATAACCGCCATTACGATCTTTTTGTTCTGTAGCGATTACATTAAATAATTTTTGTAATGCAGTAACTTGATTCTTTTCGTCAGCCCAAACATCACGAACAGTTCTAGCTGCAAGTCTTCTTGCATGTAAGTCTCCTCTTTTTGCAAGAGTGACTAATTTATCCGCTAAAGATGAAACATCTTTTGCAGTAGCTAAAGTTACAGTAACAGTTTCGTGAACGATTAAGTCTGTAACTAAAGTTCTTAACATTGATTCATATTTGCTTTTAGTATAAGCAGCTTTAAATCTTACGCCACCTTTACCATGAACATTTTTACGTCCTTGTGTACTCATTTACTTAAGGCTCCTTTCTATTCGTATTCTCTGAAGCCAAGACCAATTGCTTGTAATTTTTCTTTAACTTCTTTTAATGATTTTTTACCTAAGTTTCTGACTTTCATCATATCTTCTTCAGTTTTTTGAGTTAATTCGATAACTGTTGCAATATTTGCTCTTTTTAAACAGTTATATGAACGAACTGATAAGTCTAATTCTTCGATAGTCATATCTTGATATTTGTTCTTTGGTTCTTCAACAGTCTCAGCAAGAATATCTTGAGACTTTGCTTTTTCACTTAATTCAACAAATAATTCAAAGTGGGTAACTAGGATTTTTGCTGCTAAAGCAATAGCTTCATGTGCTTGCATTGAACCATTTGTCCAAATTTCCATTTCTAATTTATCGTAGTTATTGTTATGTCCAACACGAGTATTTTCAACTACACAAGAGCATTTGGTAATAGGAGAATAATTACTATCTGTTGGAATAACTCCGATTGGGAAACTTTCATCTTTGTTGCCTTCAGCGGTAACATATCCTCTACCATTTCTAGCGTGGATTGTCATAACTAAACGGCCACCTTCATTAACGTGAGCAATTACTAAATCCTTGTTAATGATTTCTACTCCAGTTGGGCAAACAATATCGCCAGCAGTCACTTCTTTTGCTTCTGTAACGCAAAGAGTTAATTTATAAGATGATTCAGTTTCATCATCAATCTTTAAAACTAAGTCTTTTAAATTTAAGACAATGGAAGTAACATCTTCTTCAACTCCTTCAAGAGAAGAGAATTCGTGACGAGCTCCTTCGACTTCAATTGCATAAACGCTAGCGCCAGGTAAAGAAGAAAGAAGGACTCTTCTTAATGCATTACCTAACGTTGTACCAAAACCTCTTTCTAAAGGTTCAATCACAAAGTGACCATAGTGAGTATCTGCGTTATATTCAGCAATTTTAAATTCTGGTTTTTCAAATTTTTTCATAGCGTTCCTCCCTGGTTAAAATTTGTTTTGTTAGTTTCTTTTTCACGAACTAACCACGTGGACGCTTTGGTGGGCGGCAACCATTATGTGGAATTGGTGTTGTATCAGTAATTGTTTGGATTTGTAATCCAGCAGCTTGTAAGCTTCTTAAAGCGGATTCACGTCCTGGACCAGGTCCTTTGACATCAACATCAACAGTTTTTAAGCCTTGATCTATAGCGGCTTTTGCACATGCTTCAGCAGCTAATTGAGCAGCAAAAGGAGTAGACTTTTTAGCTCCTTTATAACCTAATGCACCTGCACTTGACCATGCGATTGCATTACCTGCTTCATCAGTGATTGTAACGATTGTGTTATTAAAGGTGGAATGAATGTGTGCAACACCTTTAGTATAACTTCTTTTAACTCTTTTTTTACGAGCAACAGGTTTCTTACTTGCCATTTTATTCTATCCCCTTTCTAACTACTTAGTTGCAACTTTCTTATTTGCAATAGTTTTTCTTGGTCCCTTACGTGTACGAGCGTTATTTTTAGTTCTTTGTCCACGAACTGGAAGACCTCTTCTATGTCTTAAGCCACGGTAACATCCAATTTCTTGTAATCTTTTGATGTTAAGAGCAACTTCTCTACGAAGATCACCTTCGGTTTTGTATTTGCTAACTTCTTGTCTAATAGAAGTTAATTGTTCTTCACTTAAATCTTTTACTCTGATAGTTGGATCGACGTTAACTGCTTTTAAAATATCTTTTGCAGTAGATAATCCAATACCATAGATATAAGTTAAAGAGTAAGCAACTTGCTTATCGTTTGGTATATCTACACCTACAATACGTGCCATTTTTTTATCCTCCTAAAATTAACCTTGTCTTTGTTTGTGCTTTGGATTAACGCAGATGACCATGACTCTGCCTTTTCTGCGAATTACTTTGCACTTGTCACAAATTGGTTTTACTGAAGGTCTAACTTTCATAAATTTTTCCTCCTAATTAATGCTAGCTTTATGAATCTAGCCGATACTATTTGTATCTAAATGTTATTCTGCCACGTGTTAAATCATATGGCGATATTTCAACTGTAACTCTATCACCTGGTAAGATGCGAATGTAATTCATACGGATTTTACCAGAAACGTGGGCGAGAATTACTACTCCGTTTTCAAGCTTTACCTTGAATTGAGCATTTGGTAAAGTTTCAACGACTACCGCCTCTACTTCTATGACGTCATTTTTAGCCATTCTTTTCTTCCCCTTCTTCTAATTTGGTAATTATTTCATAACCATCTTTAGTAATTACAATGGAATTCTCATAATGAGCAGCAAGCTTATGATCACAAGTAACTGCAGTCCATTCATCACCAAGAACGTATGTTTCTTTTCTTCCTTCTAGAATGATTGGTTCAACCGCAATTGTCATTCCTTCTTTTAGAATAGGTCCTTTCCCAGGAAGCCCGAAATTAGGAACGCTAGGATCTTCATGCATATCTTTTCCTAGCCCGTGCCCTGTATAGTCGCGAGTTACAGAGAAGCCATTACTTTCTGCGTGAGTTTGAATCGCGTGAGATAAATCTCCAATGTGATTACCTGGACGAGCAAATTCCATCGCTTTAAAAAAGCATTCTTTTGTTACGTCGATAAGCTTTTGCGCTCTTTGAGAAATCTTACCGACTGGAAATGTTCTACATGCATCCGCCATGTAACCTTGATAAGAAACTACTATGTCGATGGAGACGATATCTCCTTCCTTCAATTTTCTATTTGAAGGAATTCCATGAACTACTTCTTCATTAACTGAAGCGCAGATTGCCGCAGGATATCCATAGTATCCTTTTTCTTCTGGGATACCCCCAGCCTCACGAATCACCTTTTCCGCAACTTGGGAAAGGTGTTTCGTCGTGGTACCAGGTTTACATAAAGGTTCAAGCACTTCAAATACGTTAGCTAAGATATTACCTGCTTTTTTCATCAAAGCAATTTCTCTACTAGATTTGATAATGATCATGTATTACTTAACCTCGTCAAGAATTTTTTGAATGTCTTTAAATACATCATCGATGTCTTGTAAACCATTAACTTCTTTGCATAATCCTAATTTCTCATAGAATTCAATTAAAGGTTTAGTTTGGTTTTCATAGGCATCTAATCTCACATTTAAGCTTTCGATGGTATCATCTTTTCTTTGAATTAGTTCACTTCCACAGCTATCGCAAACTCCATCAACTTTTGGTTTTTTAAAACTGACGTGATAGGAATTTCCACATTTTGGACAAACTCTTCTTCCAGAAATTCTTTTTACAAGTTCATCCTTATCTGCAGTGATGTTAATAACTAATTCAACTGGACGTGAGATTTCTTTTGCTAATACTTCTAGAGCCTCAGCTTGAGGAATGGTTCTTGGGAAACCATCAAGTAAATAGCCTTTTTTACAATCATCTCTAGATAATCTTTCCTTTACTAAAGCGATTGTAACTTCATCTGGAACTAGCTTACCAGCATTTGTGTATGATTGAGCTAGTTTTCCAAGTTCAGTTTGATTCTTAATTGCTTCTCTAAACATATCTCCAGTTGAAATATGAGGAATGTCTAAATAGCTAAGAATCTTCTCTGATTGAGTGCCTTTTCCAGCGCCTGGTGGCCCCATTAAAATAATATTCATAATTTAATTACCTCCTAAGCAACGCTTGCGTGACTACTTGAAGCAAGTAATCCATCGATTTGTTGAGCGGTTTCAAGAGCGACACCGACAACGATAATCATACCTGTTCCTCCTAAGGCAAGAGAAGAAGGAACCACTTTTAATAGAGTTAATACTACTGGGAAAGCGGCAATTAATGTCAATGCAGTTGCTCCGATAAATGTAACTCTATTTAATACCTTAGAAACATATCTTTGAGTTTCATTACCTGGTCTAATTCCAGGAATATAACTACCTTGTTTTTGGAAATCTTCTGCAAGATTTTCTGGATTGATAGTTAAATTTGAATAGAAGAAACTGAAAGCGAACGTTAGTAGTACATAGATGATTAATCCCCAAGGCATGTACCATTTAGTTCCATCAAACCAAGGCATTTCTGTAAGTGCTGATTGGTTGAAGATGTTTAAGATGTTTGTGATAGTTTCATTGGAAGTGTAATCTTCAACAATGAAGCTAACTATAACCGCTGGAGCCATCATTAATGACCCGGCAAAGATTACCGGAATAACACCAGCTGAGTTAATCTTGATTGGTAAGAATGAAGTGTTATTTACTTTTGCATTTAACGCTCCACCAGTACCAGAATGTTGAACTGGGATCTTTCTAATTGATTTTTCAATAAATGTAACAAAGATAATAATTAGTACATAAGTTGCTAGATATAATCCAAGTTTTAGCATACCTTGAACAATTCTAGATTCTTCAGTTAGAAGTTCGCTTGTAAAGAAGTATTCTGTTGCGGAATAAATTTGACTTGGAAGAGAAGAAATGATACCTGCAAAGATAATCATTGATACCCCATTTCCAATACCTTTTTGAGTAATTTGGTCCGCCATCCACATTACAAGCATTGATCCCGCCATCATGATGATGATGGTTTTGATGTACATCCAGGCATTTAATGTACTTGTGAAAGTAATTGCGCCAGAATTATACATCGTAACTATGATACCATATCCTTGAACCGCTCCAAGAATGAGGGTAAGGATACGAGTAGTCATCTCGATTTTCTTTCTTCCCGTTTGCCCTTGCTTAGTTAATTCAGTAAGAGCAGGAAGAACATCTTTTGATAAAAGTTCTACGATAATTGAAGAAGTAATGTAAGGGGAAACCCCTAACGCAAACACGGAAAAGTTTTGTAAGGCGCCACCACCCATCAAGTTCATTAAACTCAACAAGTCAGTATCACCAATTGAATCATTCAATTTGACACCTGGAACAATGATATTACAACCGATACGATAAACGAAGAAAATCATTATCGTAAACAAAATTCGATCTCTAATATCCTTATTTTTAAATATGGCAACCAACTTTTTCATATTAGATTACCTCAACAGAACCACCAGCGTTTTTAATAGCTTCTTCAGCGGATTTAGAGAATTTATTTGCAGAAACGCTTAATTTCTTAGTTAATTCTCCATCGCCTAATACTTTAACTAGTTTGTAATCAGAAGAAACTAATCCTTTTTCAACTAATAAAGCTGGAGTGACAACTGTGCCATCGTCTAATTTATTTAAATCGCGAACATTAACTGTTGCATAAACTACACGAGATAAATTTGTAAAACCTCTTTTTGGTAATCTACGATAGATTGGGTTTTGTCCACCTTCAAATCCAGGACGAACTCCGCCACCGCTTCTTGATTTTTGACCTTTATTACCAGATCCACCATTTTTACCAAGACCGGAACCAAGACCACGGCAAATTCTTTTACCAGTAGTTCTTGATCCTTGAGTGTATTTTAATTCATTAAGTTTCATGTTGTTTAACCTCCTTATTTACGAAGTGCAGCTACTTGTGCACTTGTTTTGAGATTAACTAAACCATCGACTGTTGCTCTGATGCAGTTAATTGGAGTTCTTGAGCCATAGACCTTTGAGTAAATATTTTTAACTCCCGCTAATTCTAAGACAGCACGAACTGGTCCACCAGCGATAACTCCAGTACCTTCAGGAGCTGGTTTTAAGTAAACTTGGCTAGCGCCAAATGTACCGTTAATATCATGAGAAATTGTTCCATTCTTTACGATTGTAATGTGGAACATATTTTTCTTAGCTGCTTCTTCTGCTTTTTTGATTGCATCTGGTACTTCAGCAGCCTTTCCTGTTCCGTAACCGAAATTGCCTTTGCCATCGCCTACAACGACTAATGCAGCAAAACGCATGTGACGGCCACCTTTAACAGTTTTAGAAATTCTATTGATAGAAACTACTCTTTCATCATATTGTTTTTCAAATGATTTCTTTCTATCAAAAGGTTTTTTACCATCTTTTCTTGGTCCTCTTTGAGGTCTATCTCCTTTAGGAGCTCTTTTTGGTTGTTCAGTAACTTCTTTATTTGCTACTTCTACTACTTTTTCTTCTGCCATTAGATATACCTCCTAGAATACTAATCCAGCTTCACGAGCGGATTCTGCAACTTGTTTTACACGACCGTGATATACGTAACCAGAACGATCGAATACAACAGTTTTAATACCTTTTTCAATAGCTAATTTAGCAATTTCAGCACCAACTTTTGCAGCTGCTTCGATGTTTCCACCATTTGCTAATTTTAAACTAACTGAAGAACATGCTACTAATGTAACTTTATTTACATCATCAATAATTTGAGCATGGATGTGTTTGTTGGAACGAAATACACTCAAGCGAGGGCATTCTGGTGTTCCGGAGATCTTAGCGCGTACACGTAAGTGACGTCTTACACGGCCAACATTTTTTGATTCCTTGTTAATCATATTACTAATTCCTTTCTTGAGTTACTATTTCTTACCAGCGCGTTTACCTTCTTTACGTAAGATAAATTCGCCTTTGTACTTAATACCTTTACCTTTATATGGTTCAGGTTCTCTTACGCCTCTAATGACTGCAGCTGTTTGACCAACTAATTGAGCATCGATACCTGTTACTTCGATGTGAGTAGCATCAGGGCAAGAGACTTTTACGCCAGGTTCTGGTTTGATAACTACTTCGTGAGAATAACCCATATTTAATACGATGTCTTCTCCTCTCATAGCTGCTCTATAACCAATACCGACGATTTCTAGTTCTTTTTTAAATCCTTTAGATACACCAACTACCATTGAGTGAATTAATGCTCTTGTAGTTCCATGTAATGAACGAGCTCTAATTTCATCATTTGGACGAGTGCAGATGATTTCATTACCTTCAACGTTGATTGAGATAATTTTATCAAATGTTTTTGTTAATGTTCCTTTTGGACCAGTAACTGTAACAACGTGATTGTCGACTGTTACTTTAACTCCCTCTGGGATAATGATAGGTTTCTTACCAATACGTGACATATCTATTTCCTCCTACCATACATAAGCGATAACTTCGCCACCGATGCCTAACTTTCTAGCTTTCTTATCGGTCATAACACCTTGTGAAGTAGAAATGATTGCGATTCCTAAGCCATTTAAGACACGTGGAAGTTTATCAGCTGGAGCGTTAACGCGAAGACCAGGTTTTGAGATTTTCTTTAATCCAGAAATAACTCTTTCACCATTTTCAGCGTATTTTAATGATAATGTTAATTCTTTTTTAACATCACCACTAACTTCAAAATCTTTGATGAAGCCTTCTTCTTTAAGAATTTCAGCAATGTGAAGTTTCATATTAGAAAGAGGCATAACTACTTTTTCGTTTTTCATTGCGTTTGCATTACGAATTCTTGTAAGCATATCTGCAATTGGATCTGTCATTGTCATTTTTAATTCCTCCTTCTACTACCAACTTGATTTTTTCATACCTGGAATTTCACCTTTATATGCTAATTCTCTTAAGCAAATACGGCAAACTCCGAATTTTTTAATAACAGAGTGTGGACGTCCACAGCGTGAGCAACGTGTATACTCTCTTACTTTGAATTTTTGAGGACGAGCTTGTTTTGCGATTAATGATTTCTTTGCCATAGTTCTTTTCCTCCTTATTTATGGAACGGCATACCAAGAGCTTCAAGAAGAGTATAAGCTTCTTTATCGCTTTTAGCGGTCGTTACGATAACAATATCCATACCTCTGATTTTTGAAACTTTATCGAAATCAATTTCAGGGAAGATTAATTGTTCTCTTACACCTAAAGTGTAGTTTCCTTTGCCATCAAAAGAGTTTTTAGATACGCCTCTAAAGTCTCTAACACGAGGTAAAGAAATTGTGAATAACTTATCTAAGAATTCATACATTCTATTTCCTCTAAGAGTAACTTTACAACCGATTGATTGTCCTTCTCTTAATTTGAAAGAAGCGATTGATTTCTTAGCTTTAGTAATTACTGGTTTTTGACCAGAGATGATAGTTAAATCTCTAACTGCATCATCTAGTAATTTTGAGTTTTGAGTAGCGTCTCCAACACCGACGTTGATAACAACTTTTTCAAGATGTGGGACTTCCATAACTGATCCATATTTGTATTCTTCTTGCAATTTAGAGACTACTTCAGAATCATATTTTTGCTTTAATCTTGCAACATATTTTGTTTCTGCCATGATCAGTTACCTCCTAGTTTAATTTTGTGCCAGATTTCTTTGTGACACGAACTTTTTTATCTCCATCGAATGCATATCCGACTCTTGAAGCTTTTTTAGCTTTTTCGTCGTAAATTGCAACATTTGAAGCATCGATTGGAGCATAGATTTCAACGATAGATCCTTCTGGATTACCTTGTGTTGGTTTTTGATGTTTCTTTCTTACATTAACTCCATCGATAACGACTTTGTTTAATTTTGGGAAAGCTTTTTGAACAGTACCAACTTTACCTTTATCAGCGCCTGCGATAACGATAACTTTGTCGCCTTTTTTAATTTTCATCAACCATACCTCCTATAAAACTTCTAGGGCTAAGGAAACAATTTTCATATATCCTTCACCTTTATCACGAAGTTCACGAGCAATTGGACCAAAGACACGAGTACCTTTTGGAGATCCATCTTCGTTAATGATAACAACAGCGTTGTCATCAAATTTAACATAAGAACCATCTGGTCTTGTGACACCTTTTTTAGTTCTTACGATAACGCCTTTTACAACGTCACCCTTTTTAATTTTACCATTTGGGATTGCGTCTTTGACTGCGCAAAGAACGACATCACCAATATTCGCGGATTTTCTTTTTGATCCACCATATATACGGAAGATACGTACGCTTCTTGCACCTGAGTTATCAGCTACAACTAAATTTGTTTCAGTTTGAACCATATTTCTCTCCTCCTATTTAACATCATCAGCACGAGCGACAATCTTAACTAAACGGAAGTGTTTATTGCTAGATAATTTTCTAGTTTCCATAAGTTCGACTAAATCGCCAACTTTTGCTTCGTTATTTTCATCGTGAGCTAGATATTTTTTACCATATTTAACTCTTTTACCATATTTAGGATCTTTTTTGTGTGTTTCAACTAATACGTTGATTGTCTTATCCATTTTGTCAGATACTACTACGCCACGGATAACTCTACGTGTATTTCTTTCCATTCTTAGATCCTCCTAGTTAATACCCATTTCACGTTCTTTAATTACTGTATAGATACGAGCAATTGATTTACGGATTTCGGTAATTTTTTTGCCATTTTCTAATTGGCCAGTTGCGTGTTGGAAACGAAGCGCTAATAATTCTTGTTTTAATTCGTAAACTTTCTCATTTAATTCAGGTGTAGAAAGTTCTCTAATTTCAGCAATTTTCATAACTATTTAACGTCTCCTTTCGCAATAATTCTTGTTTTGATTGGAAGCTTATATGCAGCAAGTCTTAATGCTTCGCGAGCTGTTTCTTCAGGGACTCCCCCAATTTCAAACATAACGCGGTTTTGTTTAACGACTGCTACCCAGCTTTCTGGTGAACCTTTACCAGAACCCATACGGACTTCTGCAGGTTTCTTTGTTTTCGCCATTTGTGGGAAGATTCTAATCCAAATTTGTCCACTTCTCTTTGTGTATCTAGATAAAACGATACGAGCAGCTTCAATTTGGCGAGCAGTAATGTAGTTTCCTGATACAGCTTGGAGACCAAATTCACCAAATGAAACTTCATTACCAGCTTTTGAAAGACCTTCATACTTTAAACTATGTGGTCTTCTATATTTAACTCTTTTTGGTTGTAACATAGTGTTTATTCTCCTTTCTTATCAGCGTCTACTTTTTTTTCTCTTTTTGTAAGTCCACGAGAAATCCAAACTTTGCATCCTAATTTCCCATATGTGGTATCAGCTTCCGCTAGAGCGTAGTCGACATCCATACGTAATGTATGAAGAGAAACTACACCTTCTTTATATCCTTCAGTACGTGCGATATCAGCGCCAGCTAATCTACCAGAAACTGCAGTTTTAACACCGACCGCTCCTGCTTTCATAACTCTTTGAATCGCTTTCTTTTGAACGTTTCTAAATGAAGCACGTTCTTCAAGTTGTTTTGCCATATCTTGAGCAACGATATTTGCATCAAGAGAAGGATTCTTTACTTCAACGACAGAAACTTTAACGTTTTTGCCATTAGTAAGTTTTGTTAATTCTTTAGTGATTTCTTTAATATTTGCACCATCTTGTCCTAAGACTGTACCTGGACGAGCAGTGAAAATTGAAACTGTAACGACGTCTTTAACTCTTTCGATTTCTACGTGAGATAATAAAGCGTCTTTTAATTTTGCTGTTAAAAATTTTCTAATTTTAACATCTTCATTTAATAGAGAAGCAAAATCTTTTTTATTAGCGTACCATCTGGAATTCCAATCGCGTGTAATTCCAACTCTCAATCCAACTGGATTAACTTTTTGACCCATGTGTTCTACTTCTCCTTTCTATTTTTCTTTAACCACAACACTGATGTGGCTTGTTCTTTTAATAATTGATGATGCTGAACCTCTAGCTCTAGGCATATATCTCTTTAGTCTAGGTCCTTCGTTTACATAGATTGTATCAACGTATAATTTTGATTCATCCATCTTATTATTATTAACTGCGTTTGCAGCTGCTGATTTAATTAATTTTGCAACTACAGGCGAAGCTGATTTATTTACATTAGCTAAGATTCCTAATGCATCCGCTACCTTTTTGCCTCTTACTAAATCAACGACTAAACGACATTTTCTAGGAGCAATACGAACTCCAGTAACTTTTGCTGTTGCTTGCATTATATTTCCCTCCTATTTACCAGCGTGAGCTGCTTTATCTTCAGCAGTGTGGCCAGTGTGTCCTTTATATGTTCTTGTTGGAGCGAATTCTCCTAATTTATGTCCAACCATATCTTCGGTAACATAAACTGTGATGAATTCGTGTCCGTTATAGACAGCAAAGGAATGTTCAATGAATGATGGGAAGATTGTTGATCTTCTTGACCATGTTTTAATTAATTCTTTTTTGTGGGCCTTATTTAATGCTTCAACTTTTTTCATTAAGTGTTCATCAACAAATGGTCCTTTTTTCAAACTACGTGGCATTTAAACTATCTCCTTTCTTTCTATAACGCTTTACCGTTACGTCTTCTGACGATTAATTTGTTAGATGCTTTCTTAGTATTTCTTGTCTTGACACCAAGAGCACGTTTACCCCATGGAGTTCTAGGTGCATCACGTCCGACTGGACATTTACCTTCACCACCACCGTGTGGGTGATCGTTAGGGTTCATAACAGAACCACGAACGGTTGGGCGAACGCCATACCATCTATTCTTACCAGCTTTACCAAAGTTAACTAAGTTCCAATCTTCATTTCCAACAACACCGATTGTTGCTCTGCATGTTCCAAGAACTTTTCTAACTTCGCCTGAAGCTAAACGTAGTGTTACATATTTACCTTCAGAGCCAAGGATTTGTGCTGATGTACCAGCTGCACGACACATTTGTCCACCTTTTCCAGGTTGAAGTTCAACGTTGTGAATAAATGTACCTTCTGGGATGTTTCTTACTTCTAGAGCATTACCAGTTTTGATATCGACTGCTTCTCCAGAAACAATTTTATCTTCGACTTTTAATCCTTGAGGAGCAAGAATGTATCTTTTTTCACCATCAAGGTAATTGATTAAACAGATATTTGCATTTCTGTTTGGATCATATTCGATTGTTGCGACAGTTCCAACAACTCCATCTTTGTTTCTCTTGAAATCGATAACACGGTATTTTCTCTTATTTCCACCACCGATATGGCGGCAAGTAATCATACCAGTATTGTTGCGGCCACCTGTTTTCTTGATGGATACTAACAAACTTTTTTCAGGAGTAGATGTAGTGATTTCACTAAATGTTGAATTTGTCATATGGCGACGACTTGGAGTCGTTGGCTTATAACTTCTAATTGACATGTTTAATTTCTCCTATATTTGACTTAACGTCTTATTCGTTATACATATTAATCTTATCTTCTGGGCTAATTGTAACGATTGCTTTTTTGTAACCGCTGACTTTACCGTCATATCTACCAACTCTTTTAGCCTTTGGAAGAACATTAATAATTTTTACATCATCAACTTTTACATTGAAGATTTGTTCTACTGCAATTTTAACTTGAGTTTTATTTGCAGTATTTTTTACTTTTAAAGTAATTTTGTTTTGTTCTTGTTGAGCTTTCATTGACTTTTCAGTAACGATTGGAGCAACTAGAACGTCGAAGCTCTCAATACTTGGAGCTGCAAATTTTCTTTCTTCGACTACTTTAGTCTCTTTTTTTGCTCTTGCCATTATTTGAGACCTCCTTCAACTTCTTTGATTGATGCTGAAGTAAATACTAAACTATCAGCATTTAAGATATCGTATACGCTTAAGTTATTTGCTTCTACAGTAATAACTCCTGGAATGTTTCTTGCACTTAGTACAAATGCATCAGAATCCTTGTCAACTACCACTAATGATTTAGTTTTAGCTTTGACATTTGCTAGTAGAGAAACTACTGTTTTTGTCTTAACTTCGTTTACGTCGACATTTTCAAGAACGATAATGTCTTTAGATTGAGCTTTTAAGGTTAAAGCTGATTTTAAAGCTAATGCGTGAGCCTTCTTGTTCATAGATAATTTGAAGTTTTGGTTTCCTCTTGGTCCAAAGACTGTTCCACCGTGTCTCCATAATGGTGAACGAGTTGACCCAGCTCTTGCTCTACCAGTGCCTTTTTGTCTCCATGGTTTCTTTCCACCACCGGAAACTTCCGCTCTAGTTAATGTTTTTGCAGTTGCTTGACGCATATTTGCTTGGTAAACTTGGACGGCGTCGAACATGACTTGTTCGTTTACTTCAACACCGAATACTTCAGCGCTGACCATGACTTTACCAGTTTCTTCACCTGCGTGGTTTAAAACTTTTAAGCTAACTCTTTTTGCTGCCATGTTTTCTTCCTCCCTTACTTAGTTTCATCAGCAACTACTTCGCTTACTGCTGGAGTGTAGTTAACTAATGGTTTAACGACTTGTTTTGTTCCTTTTTGAGCTTTGATTGCGCTTCTTAAAGTAACAATTGATTTTTTAGGTCCTGGAATAGCACCTTTGACTAAGATTGCATTGTTTACTGGATCAACTGCAACAACTAATAGATTTAAGATTGTTGAAGTTTTATTTCCTTCGTGACCAGCCATCTTTTTGCCCTTCATGATACCACGGTTATATCTACCGTTTGTAGCCATAGATCCAGGTCCTCTGTGGTATCCAGATCCATGTCCCTTAGGACCGATGTGGTAGTGATAACGTTTTACTGCACCAGAGAAGCCTTTACCTTTGCTTGTTCCAGTTACGTCGATTACATCACCTGCTTGGAAAATGTCACATTTGATTTCATCGCCAACGTTATACTTCATTTCATCACCATGTAATTCAACTAATTCATATTTTGGTGATACGCCAGCTTTTTTGAAGATTCCTAATTCTGCTTTATTGCAGCGATTTTCTTTCTTATCTTCATAGCCGACTTGGATAGCTTCGTAACCATCTGTTTCTTCTGTTTTAACTTGTGTTACAACATTAGGTAATACTTCTACGACGGTTACAGGATACATTGTGCCATCTTCTGCGAAGACTTGGGTCATACCCATTTTTCTTCCAACGATTGATTTCATATTGGTTTCCTGCCTTTCCTATAATTTGATTTCGATGTCGACACCAGCTGGTAAATCCATGTGTGTTAATGCATCGATTGTTTGTTTTGTTGGATTAACGATATCCAATAATCTTTTGTGAGTTCTGATTTCGAATTGTTCACGAGCATCTTTGTCTTTGTGAACTGAACGTAAGATTGTGTAAACTTGTTTTTCTGTTGGTAGAGGGATTGGTCCAACTACTTTAGCGCCTGAATTTGTTGCAGCGCTAACGATCTTTTCAACAGACAAGTCTAAGATTTTGTGATCGTAAGCTTTTAATCTTACTCTGATCTTTTTTGTTTTTGTCATTTCTTTCTTTCCTCCTAAGTCTAAATCATTGTTAGACATTTCGCTCCGCATGAGTTACCTGAATTTAGAAGTTTCGTTGTTCTTGACAACGGCTGTCCGTGTTCAGCAATCTCCCACATCTACGCGATTATCTTAAAGACTCGACGTTATCCATTCTACTAAAAGCAATTATGAGAGTCAACAACTTTTTTTAAAAAATTTATATATTTTATATATAGTTTTTATTTTTTTCAATTTATGTGATAACTTTTATCCGTGTTTCAAAAGAAATTACAGCGAATCAGTTTTCTATCATCCACAATAATGTATGGTTTTTATCATTATCGAAATTTCTAATTATTTAAAATAATTTTTAAATAAAAGTATTCCCCTTTGTCTTTTCTTAAAATGAATTAAAAGTAAAAAAATCATCCAAGAGTTGATTTCTCAAAGGAGAGACTTTTTGATAGCTCCAGATAAAGTCAATTATTAAAGTGGTTTATTTTATTTCAATTGTGAATCCAAGTACATTTACTATTAATATTATTGTTTCAAGTTTTAGTGATACTATTTCAGCTTTTATTCTAGCTATCGTTGACTGAGGCACTGATATTAAATCAGCTCATTTTTGTTGCTAAATGCCTTTTTCTTTTCTTTTTTTATTATTTTAGAAATTATTTTGTGTTGAGAATTCATAACAATTATTCTTTCAACTTGCTTTCAAGTTCTTCAATTGAAGGTAAAGACTCTTTTAATTCTTTTGGCATGATTTTATTAAGTTCATAAGATGATATTCCTAATGGAATATTATAATTTTCTAAAGAGTATTCCGCGACTATTTTGTCTTTATCTTTGCAAATAAGAATTCCTATGGTCGGATTATCATTTTCAACTTTTAATAAATGATTTACAGAAGAAACATAAGTACTTAATTGGCCTAAATCACCAGGATTAAATTTTGTTATTTTTACTTCAATAACAACATAAGCGTGGAGTTTGATATTATAAAATAATAAATCTGTAAAGAACTCTGTTTCTCCAACTAATAATCTATATTCCCTTCCAACAAAAGCAAATCCTTCTCCTAGTTCTAATAGAAACTTCTGTATGTTATCAATCAAAGCGTCCTTTAGTTCTCTTTCATTATATTCATTAGTTATGGTCAAAAAATCAAAATTATAAGGATCTTTTATTATTTGCTTTGCCAAATCTTTATCTACGTCAGGTAAAGCTAACTCAAAATTATTAATTGCTTTTCCTTCTCGTTCATATAAATCAGTAGATATAAAATTTAATAAGACATCTCTAGACCAATTATTTTCGTGAATTTTTCTTACAAAAAATAACGCCTTATCAACATCTTTACATTTATCTATGATGCATCGATGATGCCCCCAAGGAATAGAAAACAATTGTCCCACAAGTTGTGGGAAATTTGGAATGTTATCAGCGTATAGGTTATAAAATTTCTCCATATACCTCAAATTTTTAGGGGATAGGCCTTTAATATTAGGTAAATTCGAAATTAATTCCTTACTTAATGAATCATAAAATTTTGAACCATACGTAGCTTTAAATGAATTGTTTGCTATTTCTTCTCCAAGTTCAAAATAGAATTTAAGCATTTCGCTATTAATACTAATTGCAGCTTTAATTTGCGCTTGTATATATATCCTTTTTGTGAGTTTTTCTAAGCGAAGTTATACTGATAATATGAGTTTTTCTAAGCGAAGTTTCAAGTATATTATGAGTTTTTGGGAGACTGTCAGGATACTGTCAATAAAGTATGTGCTTTTTGATTAATCAGTTAAAAAGTCAACCCTAAATTAAATTATTCTTCTTAAGTTAATTCTTTTAAATACTTCTACTTTTCTTCTTTACTTTCTATCTTCTTTAAATATTTTTCATAAGAAAATTTGCATCCACAATATTGTTGATTGTACAAATTATGTTCTTTTCTTAATTCAACAGAGCGATCTATTCCCTTTTTCTTTTTAAAATCTGAAGCGAAATATTTAGTTTGATATTTATTAGATAATGCTAATCCTATTTCATTAATCTTTTGAGAATTCTTTTGCCTAGATATAGTCATAACCGTAGTAAAATAATCAAAATGATTATCATTTGCAAATCTATAAGCTTCATCCATTCGTAAACTATAGCAAAGAAAACATCTTTCTTTTCCTTCTTCTAAATCTTTATAAGGCTCTAAATATTTATTAAACTCTTCATTTCTATATTTTAGTTCCACTAGTGAAACATTTTGATTATGTTCATTGTTAAAAATATCGATGTACTTTCTTAGTTCGTTAATTCTTCTTTCATATTCACTTTCAGGATAAATATTAGAATTTGAATAAATGATAGTTACATCAAAAATCGGAGTTAAAAATTCAAGAGGGAAAGTAGAGCAGGGAGCACAACACGCGTGAAGAGCTAAAGAAGGTCTTTTCCCATCTCTTTTAATCTTATCGATTTCAATTTGGCTTAATTGATAATAATTTTTAACGCTTATTTCCATAAATAAACATACTATCTCCAAAAGAGAAAAAATGATATTTCTTATCTATTGCCTCTTGATAAGCCTTCATGATAAAATCGTGGCCCGCGAAGGCTGATACAAGCATAATCAAAGTCGATTTAGGTAAATGAAAATTGGTAATTAAGCAATCTATTGCTTTAAATTCATATCCAGGGTAAATAAAGATGGATGTAGATTCCCTCGTCGCTACAAATTTACCATACTTTTGCATACATGATTCTAAAGTTCTCGTAGAAGTAGTTCCAATAGAAATAATTCTTCTTTCTTCTTCTTTTGCTTTATTCAAAATATCTGCAGCCTCTTGAGATATTTCATAGACTTCACTATGCATATTATGCTCTTTGATATTTTCTACCTTAACCGGTCTAAAAGTACCTAGTCCAATATGTAAAGTAACATCAACTACAATTACCCCTTTTTCTTTAATCTTTTCAAATAATTCTTCAGTGAAATGGAATCCCGCTGTAGGGGCTGCGGCACTTCCTTCCACTTTCGCATACACTGTTTGATAGCGGGAATTATCTTCACATTGTTTGTGAATATAAGGGGGTAAAGGCATTTTTCCTAATTTATCTAGTATTTCAAAAAGAATTCCTTTATAGATTAATTTCATTAATCTTATTCCTTCATCTTTTACTTCAAGGCACTCTGCTTTTAATGATCCATCTCCAAAGGAAATAATTGTTCCTATCTTAATCACTTTCGCATTACCGCATAAACATTCCCAAACGTCACTACCTAAATCTTTTAAAAGAAGTACTTCAACGTGTGCGTTAGTTTCTTCCTTAGTCCCTAATAGTCTAGCGGGAATTACTTTAGAATTATTTCTTACTAAAACATCACCTTCATGAAGGTAATCGATAATGTCGTAAAAATGATGATGCTCAATAGTATGATCATCTTTATTTAAAACTAAAAGCCTCGAATGATCCCTCTTCTTTTCAGGAGTTTGAGCAATCAATTCTTCTGGTAAATCAAAATCGTAATAAGAGATATCTGTAACTAGATTACTTTCCATAAAATCACCTAAATAAAAGAATACACTCTTTTTTTATAAACTAAAAGAAAAATCACCTAGTCTAGGATAACTATGGTGATTTATTTATTTCCTATCGATAGATTTTTGTGTGTCAAATCCATTTGGATATCTATTCTTTAATTTTTCAATATTTATTTTTAAAACTTCTTCTAAAGAAATATCTAAAGCGTAAGCAGTTTCCGCAAGATACCAAGCGATATCTCCTAGTTCCTCAATCAAATGTTCTTTGTTTAAATCGTGACCTTGAGCTAGGTGCTTTTTGACAATATCGATAGCTTCACCCGACTCACCGCAAAGACCCATTACTCCATTAATCAAAATATCTTTTTTAGAAAGGTTAGGATTCAACGTCTTTAAAGCTAGTTTTTGATACTCATTAACATCCATTTTAGAACCCTCTTTCATTATCGAATTTCTTTAAGAATTCTTCTTTAAATTCTTTAAAACGGTCTTCTTTAATCGCTTTTCTAGCTTCTTCCATCATATGAATTAAAAATCTAACATTATGAATAGATAAAAGTCTCTTTCCAAATGTTTCGTCGCATTTATATAAATGCCTTAAATAAGCCTTTGTGTAATTTTTACAGCAATAGCAGTCGCATTCTTCATCTAAAGAAGTAAAATCTCTTTCATATTTCTTATCTCTAATATTAACTCTGCCTCGTGAAGTCATTAATGCTCCATGACGGGCAATTCTAGTTGGAAGGACGCAATCAAACATGTCTACTCCCTTTTCAATTCCATCTAAAATTTCATCAACTGATCCAACACCCATTAAATATCTAGGTTTATCTTCAGGTAAATAATCTACCGAATAAGAGACCATCTTATACATGACATCCTTTGGCTCACCAATAGAAGTTCCCCCGATAGAATATCCATCAAAATCCATTTTAACTAATTCTTCTGCACAATACTTTCTTAAATCTTTGAACTCTCCTCCTTGAACGATACCAAAAAGAGCTTGATCTTCTCTTTTATGAGCAATTTTACCTCTTTTGGCCCATCGTAAAGTTCTTTCCACTGAATTCTTCATATATTCATGAGTTACAGGATAAGGGCAGCATTCATCAAAAGACATGATGATATCCGCACCTAGTTTCTCTTCTATTTCAATTGCTCTTTCAGGAGAAAAAAATAATTTTTCCCCATTTAAATGACTTTTAAAGGTAACTCCTTCTTCAGTAATTTGACGATTATCAGCAAGAGAAAAAACTTGAAATCCACCTGAATCTGTTAACATCGGTCCATCGTAATTCATAAACTTATGAAGTCCACCGGCTTCTTGAACGATATCTTCTCCAGGTCTTAAAGAAAGATGGTAAGTGTTGGCCAAAATAACTCCAGCACCACAAGCTTTTACTTCTTCTGGTGACAAAGTTTTAACAGTGGCTAATGTGCCTACTGGCATAAACATTGGCACTTCAACATCGCCATGATTAGTATGTAAAATTCCATATCTTGCTTTAGAGTTTTTATCTACATGTTTAATTTCTAATTTAAAATTCTTTGCGCTCATTTTTTTCACCTGATTCTTCTAATCCTTTAGGATAAATTTCTTTAAATAAGTCGATTGATACGATTATTATCGCCACTAAATAAATTATCGCGCCAAATCTAAAAGATAAAGCCTTCGTCGAATCTAATGATTCTTGTGGAACCACATTAATAAATGGAATGTTCCAAAGATAAACCATATATCCAATCATCGAATTTAATACCGCTAGAATGGCAATATAAAATTTCTTAGGATTAATTAAAGCGTAAATAATTACTATCGCATCCGCGATAAAGAAATATCTTTCGTGCATGTGAGGTAAAAAATAAGGGACTAACATTGTAAACAAGACAAATATCTTCATCAAAGTATACTTTGTAAAAGTTTCTTTTGAACGGTATATCATAAACATATATGTTCCAATTATTGCGATAGCTAAAAACAATGAGAAAGCGCTGATGAATTCTTCTTTTTTAAAATTAGTGAATATCAAGGCGTAGAATGTTCCTGCATTTAAAGTCAATTGTGAATAACTATTCGCACTTTGATTGAAATAAATGGACCATATTTCACCAAATCTAGTAAAGAATGAATCTGCAAGAAAACAAGAAGGAAGAGCAAATAAAGAATAAATTAAAGGAATCCATAATAAATATCTTAATTTGAATCTTCTTCTTAAAAATAAGACAAAGAAAACTGGTAGGATAAAAACCGACTGAAGTTTAAAAGAAAAGCTGATTCCAAACATAATCATCGAAAGATTAGGCTTATCCTTTAAAATAAAGTAAATGCTAATTACAGCAAAGCTAGCGTATATCGCGTCGCATTGTCCCCACAATGATGAATTTAAGAAAATAGTTAATCCAAAAACAGTGAGAGCATAACTTAATAAAGATTTAATTCTATTCTTTGTAAGTTCATAGCAAATCAAAGAAACAAAGATTGCAAGAAGATAATCAAAGAAAATAGAAACCCATTTGATTGCATGCAGTACTCTAATAGAATCTGGAGCTATCTTAAATAAAGAGATAAAATAAAGTAAGTAATAATATGCTGGAGTATAATCGCCAAAAGACTTTCCTAGTTCTTTTATTCCACCATTATATATTCTTTCATACCAAGGTTGTAAAAAATTAGTGAAATCTCCTCTTACACAATCTAAAAGGAAGTAACGCATTACTAAACTAAGAATAGTAATAATTACAAAATAAACCCATGTATCATACTTCTTTAAAAATGAAAAAAAACAATTAGATACTTTAGTAATTAAAAAACTTATTTTATTAAATATCAGCCCTATATAATTCTTAGTTTTATTTAGAAATGCTTTCATTAATTATTTCCTTTCTATTAGTATTTTGACATTATTTAAAAATAAATATCTTTCTAAATATGTAATTTAAAATTAGTCCAATTCCCGTCGCTAAAACTTTTGCGATGATATATCCCCAAGTTAAATTACCTAGTAAAATCGTCGTCCAATTTAATCCAGATACAAATAACAGGTCGTTAACTAAATAAATTAATAAAAATTGGAATAACAAAACTAAAACGCCAATTAAGGCAAACTTTAAGAAATCTTTAAAAGATTTGCCTGAGTTTTCATCTTTCTTATTTTTAAAAACAAATACGATACTTAAAAAATAGTTTACAAATAGCCCAACAGTAAATCCAAGAGCAGTAGATAAAACAGTATGGGTAATATCTAAATTTCCAACCATCACGCTTGGTATAATTGAAGAAAATAAAAATGAAACAAACCAATCGATAAGAGTTGCTAAACCCCCGACAATTAAGAATCTTAAAAATTCAAATATCAAATCTTTATGTTTTTTAAAAAACGATGTTTTTTCTTTATTTTGGATTTGTTCTTCCATAAATTTACCTTTCTTCTACTTAAATATAAGTATACACTAAATAAGACAATTTAAAAATCATTAAAGTTTCAATAATTTTAGACTTTGCTATTAGTTTAAAAATTTCTATAATCTTCTAACTTCCAATTTGGATTTGCACTTAAGTCTAAAGAAGCAAAGACTTTTTCATCGTAAAGATAACTTCCTACCTTGCTAATCATCGCCGCATTATCTGTCGTACACCAAATAGGAGGGATCACTACTTCAACATTCATATCTTTCGTCCTTGATACAATTTGTTCTCTTAAATAGCTATTCGCGCTTACTCCTCCGGCTAAAACGATTTGTTTAACCTTAAATTCATCGACAGCTGGTAAAGCCTTATCTAGCAATAAATCAATCGCGGTTTTTTGAAATGAGCAAGCTAAATCTGGAACGTTAACTTCTTCACCTTTTTGCTTTAAATTATTTACTAAATTTATTACTGCTGTTTTAATTCCAGAATAAGAATAATCATAAGTCTTATCATCTTTTGGTCGAGGTAATTTATATGTAGGCTTACCTTCTTTAGAAAGTTTATCTATAGACACTCCTCCAGGATAAGGTAGTCCTACTACTCTAGCTACTTTATCAAAAGCCTCTCCAATAGCATCGTCGATAGTTCCTCCAATAATATTGAAGGATAGATGCTTATCCATAATTACTAATTCGGTATTTCCTCCACTTACAACAATTGCAAGGCAAGGAAATTTCAATGGTGAAACAAATTCATTCGCATAAATATGCCCGGCAAGATGGTGTACTGGGATTAATGGTTTATGATACATTAACGCTAAAGTTTTCGCAGCTTGTAAGCCTACGTGAAGCGCCCCAATTAATCCAGGTCCAGAAGTAACAGCGATCGCAGATACTTCCTCCATAGTTATTTTCGCTTCTTCTAAAGCTTCTTTTAAAACGACACCGATATTTTCAATATGAAGCCTAGAAGCAATTTCTGGCATGACTCCTCCATATTTTTGATGGACGGAAATTTGCGTAGAAATTACATTCGCTAATAATTCATTATCATTTTTTAAAATAGCCACGGAAGTTTCATCGCAACTTGATTCAATCGCTAAAATAATTTTATCCATAATTAATCTACTCCTCTCACCATATAGAAGGCATCTTCTTTATCTGAATAGTACTCTTTCTTCCTTACTACTGTTTTAAAATTGTTATTTTCATAAAGTTTAATCGCGTTTTTATTTGAAACTCTAACTTCTAAAGTAACAATAATACAGTTATTTTCTTTAATATTCTCAATCGCAAAATCTAATAATTTTTGCCCATACCCTAACTTTCTTTTTTCTTCGATTACAAAAATCTTATTGATAGTCGCTTGATCAAAAATTATCCAATAATTAATATAACCAACAATATGATTGTTTTCTATTAATACTACATTCTTAGAAAACTCATTTTCATTGATTTCTCGATAGTATTGTTCTTTGGTCCATGGGGACTTAAAATATTGTTTTTCTAGATCAACTAAAAGATCTAAATCGTTGTTACTTGCTAATCTAAATTCCATAATTATCTTTCAAATATACAGGTTTAACCGCTAAAACGTCTTGGCAGGGAGAAACTATGCTCTTAAATGAATTTAACCCTTCTATTTCATTTGGAAGGTCACTTTCAATACTTAAATAAGAACAATCTCCAATAACCCTATAATCTTTGTACTTATCAATTAATTGAAGTACTTCATCATTTGTTTTAATCGTATCTTCTAAAACCACATTTTCTTTATCATAAATTCCAATATAACTCCTAGAACTTCTAGCGTTAATTAAAGCAATAAACTTTTCTTCTTTAGTTCCCATGATTCTTAAGGAAGAAACTAAAATTAATTTTGCTTTAGAAAATTCACAAATTATCTTTGCGATAGTTAAAGAAATTCTTACTCCAGTATAAGATCCAGGCCCTTTACCACAAACAACTTCATCAAAATCAAGTAATTCTAGATTTAATTCCTTTAATGCTTTTTCAATTTCTGGAATCATTAATTCAGATTGTCTTTGCCAGCAAGAAAATGAGTGATTATATACTATTTGACCATTTTTACAAACACCAACACTTAAATTGGTATTAGAACTATCTAATAATAAACTAAGCATGTAAACTCTCCTTCAAATTATTCATTAATGAATCATACTTTTGATAATCGCTAGATATTTCAAACTCTCTAGTATTTGAATCTATAATAGTAATCTTAATATTTAGAGGTTGAAAAACTAAATCTTGAATGAATTTTCCCCATTCAATCACGCAAACACCATCTCCCTCGATGACTTCTTCTAATCCGATATCCATATTGATTCTTTCTTCTAAGCGATAAGCATCGATATGGTATAATGGTAACTTTCCTTTAAAATAGCATTTTAATATATTAAATGTTGGAGAGGACACTTCTTCTTCAATTCCCATCCCTTTAGCTAAATATTTAGTAAAGGTAGTTTTACCAGCTCCTAGATCTCCATCAAGAGAAATAACTGCCCCTTTAAATAAGTTATTAGAAATAGCCATAGCTAATTTTTTTGTATCGTTCACTGATTTACTAATAAAATTTAATTTCATTCTTTCACGCTCCAAAAGAAGTATAGCACTTTAAAAAGTTTAATTAAAATGTTATTGTTGCAAAGAATAAATTATCATATAATTTTTTCGAGGTATAAACTATGAACGATATTATTATTATTGGATGTGGACCAGTGGGACTCTATGGAGCAATACTTAGTTCTTTACATAATCTAAAGGGTATAGTAATTGAATCATTGAATCAAATAGGTGGTCAACTTACTTCTCTTTATCCAGAAAAAGACATCATCGATTTACCAGGGTTTGATAAAATAAAAGCTAAAGACTTCATTTCTAAATTAGAGAGCCAATATAACTCAAAAGAAAATAAACTTCCTATTCATCTAAACGAATCAGTATTAGATATCATAAAAGAGGAAGACTATTATTTAGTAAAAACTACTTTAGACACCTATGAAACTAAAACAATTTTATTAACTACTGGTATGGGAATGTTTTCTCCAAGATTAATTGGCTTAGAAAATGAAAAAGAAATCAAAAACATCTTCTATTCTTGTAGCGATGTATCTATTTATAAAGATAAAGATGTTATTGTTCTAGGCGGAGGAGATTCTGCAGTAGATTTGAGTTTATTAATAAATAAGGTAGCAAAATCTACCACGATCATCCATCGAAGAAACGACTTTAGAGCTCAAGAATCTAGCGTAAGAAAAATGTCAGAGGAAGGTATTTGTATTCTAAGAAACTATTCAATCAAAGGAATAGATCAAAAAGAAGATAAGATTAGATTAACAATTAAAGATAATGAAACATTAAAAGAAAGCACATTAACTTGCGACAATGTTCTTGTTCAATATGGCCAAATTCCATCAAAAGATTCTTTCCCTGTTGAAAAAGAAAATAATCTAATTAAAGTAAATGATTACTATCAAACATCTTTACCTAACGTTTTTGCATGTGGAAACATCGTAACTTACAAAGGAAAAGTTAAGAACATCATCACAGGTCTTGGCGAAGTAAGTTTAATTATCACAAGAATCGATCAAATAATTAATCCTACAAAAAATATTCCAATTCATTTCTAATAGTCATAAAAAGTAATAACAAGATATATATTTTATTGTGTAATAGTTATTGACAATATTCATTTTGTGCTATACTTATATCGAGGAGGAAAAACAAATGAAAAGCTTAATTAAAGCAATGGACGAATTACCATTTATTCTAAAACTAATTTTATGTATCCCAGCTTTAGACATCGTTTGGAGCGTATACAAAATTTGTCGTTCTCTAGATAAGAAAAACGTTTTAGGAATCGTTTTAGGTGTTTTAACAATTTTCCCAGGTGCTGTATTTATTTGGGTTATTGACTTAATCACTGTTCTAGTAAACAAAAAAGTTTGGTGGCTTGATTAATTTCTACTGGTTGATAAAGCGAGATTTATATCTCGTTTTTTTATAAAGAGTTATTTTTTTAGTTTCATTAAGATGATATAATGCAAGTAGGAGGAAAAAACAAATGGAAAAATGGTTTGAAAAGCAATCTAGACTTGTTCAAATTCTCCTTTTACTTATTCCTGGAGTTAACTGGGTAGTAGAAGTATTAGTTCGCTGGAGTCACGCTTTAAGAAAAGGAAGCTTAGTAAAATATCTAATTGCCATCTTTGTCACAGTTTTTGGAATTGTAGTAGGGTGGGTAGATGTAATTTGGTGCTTATTATTTAAACACTTAATCTTCTGCGACTAGTCTAAAAAAAGAAGTTATCACCATAATATCGATAACTTCTTTTTATTTTGCTTAAATTGCTGAAACTATGTTAATTATTGAAAATGCGATGGAAAATATAAATAAAACAATCGCGGTAATATAAATTATTCTCTCATACAATTTTACATTAAATTCTTTTTTCTTTTTAGTTTTTACTAGATACATAGTTAAGACAACTATGAATCCTATCAATAACGCGGATGTGATTCCTAATAAAATATATTGTGCTATTTCCATACATTTCCCCTTTACTTCATATTTTTATAATAATCGTTAATTTCATCATCTTCAAGGGCTAATACTTCCATTCCTCTAAAAATCGCTTGAATCATCGAAGCGCCCGTCCAACAAATTAATATCGCAATTATACCTTTTCTAACTCTTTTTTTAATAAAAAAATCAATTCCAAAAATTCCAGTAAAGAAGATGAAATAACCTAAAAATGTATGGTTATTAAACCATTTCCCATGGTACTCATGTTCAACTTCTGGAGGTACAACTACTTCACATTCATTAATTTTAATCTTATTTTTACAAAGGTCACAACGAAAAGATTTTTTTCTATTATCTACTGATTTTGTCGCTTTGCAAAAGGGACATCTTACTACAATTCTTGCCATATCTACTCCTTAAATTTCTTTACGTATTTAAAAGTTTCCTTTTCACCTTTATCTTTAAGCATCACTAACCAACTTTCGATTATTGAAGCGGTTTTTGGATGCATTTTTAGTTTAGAATCTTTAGATATATAATAATCAAGAGGATCAGAGTCTAAATATTTTTTCCCCTTATAAATCTTGCATGCAGCAATTCGATCCGCGAACATTTCCTTTACATATTTCAAAGGCATTTCCACTGGTTCATATAAGCCAGTTTCTTTTGAAATATCTACCCAATATTCAAAGTGATGTTTATTTCTTCCTTTATGATGAAGCCAAGCTTTTGAATATCCATTAACTTCTCTTTCTTTGGCATTAGGGCTTCTATTACCTTGATAATATTTAACTCCCGAAAAAAATTCCGAAGGAGAATATTTACTTAAGTCGTGGAATAAGCCTTGAAAGCCAATCCCAATTTTAAAGCAAATATTCATAACTTTATGTCGATGTCTAGTGATAGTAAATAAGTGTTTAAAAAAATTCATATCAAAACCCTTCTTTACTCTACTTTATACTTTTCAATAATTTTTAAAGATACATTTATTCCATCTAAAGCGCTAGACATGATTCCTCCAGCAAAAGACGCTCCTTCTCCTGCAGGATAAAGGTTTTTTACTGAAGAAGAATAATCTCCATCTCTTGGAATTGATATTGGAGAAGATGATCTAGTTTCCACGCCAGTCATAATAGCGTCTTTATCTTTAAATATCTTTAGTTTCTTCTCAAGTATTGGAAGTGCTTCTTTAATAGAATCAGAAATAAATTTAGGCAAAATTTCATTTAAATCTTTAAAGTACACACCTGGTTTATAGCTAGGTTTAATTTTACCAAATGATTCTGATTTTTGATTAAGTAAAAAATCAGAAAGCTTTTGGCAAGGTGCTTTATATGGTTCTTTAATGTTAAATGCAGCTCTTTCGATAATCTCTTGGAAATACATTCCATCTAAAGGAGAATTAATATAGTAATCTTCAGTTTTCACATTGACGAGCAATGCAGCATTACAGTTAACAAGATCTCTTTTATAATAAGACATTCCATTAGTGACGATTGATTCTTTTTGAGTAGGAGTGCCTACTACCTCTCCACCTGGGCACATACAAAAAGTATATACAGTTCTATTGTTAGGTAAATGAACTACTTGCTTATAATCACTTCGAGGAAGCTTAGGATTTTGATATTCTTTTCCATATTGGCACTTATCTAAATCTTCTTGAAGATGCTCTATTCTGACTCCAAGAGAAAATGGTTTTGGTTTCATAACTAAGTTATGATTATAAAGATTAATGAAAGTATCTCTTGCGCTGTGACCAATAGCTAATATACAATCGTCACATTCAAGAATTGATTCTTTATTCTTACTTTTTATTTTTATTCCTTTTAATACATTTTCTTCTTCTACATAGTCGATAAATTCAGTTTCAAAAAGAATTTTCCCTCCAAGAGAAATAATTTCCTCTCTGATATTTTTAACAACATCAATTAATTTATCTGATCCAATATGCGGATGACCTTCATAATATATTTCTTCTGGCGCTCCATGATTAATTAATTCTTTCAGAACAAATCTAATTTTATTATCGCTTATTCCTGTATTTAATTTTCCATCAGAAAAGGTACCCGCTCCTCCTTCTCCAAAACAAAAGTTACTGTTTTCATCTAGTATTCCTTTTTCTTTAAAGTTCTTGATATCGAAAAGTCTATCTTCAACTTTTTTTCCTCTTTCAATAACAATAGGCTTTAATTTTGCTCTTGCAAGAAGTAAAGAAGCAAACATACCACAAGGTCCAAAGCCTATAACAACAGGCCTTTTTTCACTTTTACATTTAGGTAATTCTATCTCTTCTATATAGGTCTTTAGACGATAATTAGGATTGTTTTTTATTTTTTCATAATATCTATTTAAATTAATCAACAAAGAATAAACAAAAGTGATTTTCTTTTTATCTCTAGAATCCACTGATTTTTTTAATACTTTATAGCTTTCAATGTCGTTATAGTTAATTCCAAGCATTCTACAAACTACAAAAGGAAGTTG
>CAMEOO010000016.1 GCA_945929875.1 uncultured Caryophanales bacterium | reverse complement strand
ACAAAGCAAAAAAATAGTGAATTTTAAAAATATTGTTGATTTTAAATATATGATTATCTATAATCATTAATGGCCGAAGCAAAGAATGCTTCTAAAGGGGTGAAAAGAATGCCAAAAACAGTAGTTCGTGAAAATGAGTCAATTGATGATGCATTAAGAAGATTCAAAAGACAAGTTAATAAAGCTGGTACCCTTACTGAAGCTAGAAAACGCGAATTCTATTTAAAGCCAGGACTTAAAAGAAAAATGAAGTCTGAAATGGCTCGTAGAAAATCTTATTAATGAAAAATTAGTTGAGTTTATCTCAACTTTTTTTTATTTTTTTTATATGTTTTATATAAATAGAACATAATGTGAGATAATATTAATGAAAATTTATGAAAACGGAGAAAAAATATGAAAAAGAAAAAACTTTTTTGCACATTACTATTATTGTCTAGCGTTATGGTAACCTCTTCTTGCTCATCCTCTTCTGGCGGTAGTAAAGAGATGAAATTTGAAGATTTGACCGTGGTTTACGATGGTAACTCCTATTCGTTGGAAGTAGAGAATTTACCAAAAGGAGCAACTGTTAAATATAATAATAATAGCGCAAAGACTGAACCAGGAACTTATCCAGTTAAGGCGATAGTTACTTTAAAAGATGGAACTAAAGAAATATTAAATGCAACTTTAACTATCGATAAGAAAGAATCAGTCCTAACAGCCGAAGCAATACAAAAAGTTTGCGGATACGTTAATGGGGTCGTGCCTACTTATTCACTTAACAATACGGAGCAATCCATAAGTGTATCTCCAATTTATTATCCTGGAACTTACACTATTGATTTATATGCAGCTGAATCTTCTTATTATAAAGAAAGTAATCACATCAGTGTTAATTTCACAGTTACTGAAGGAGATAAATACGACGTCGTATTCAAATCGGAAGATTTTGTTTACGATGGAACACAAAAATCTCTTACTGCGACTAATGTTCCAGCTGGATTTTCAGTAAAATATAAAAATAATACAGCGACTGAACCAGGTAAATATTATGCAAGTTGCGAAGTTTATGACACTACTGATAAGTTAGTTTCTACAATTAATTCGATAATGAAAATCGACATGCCTGACAATGAAGCATTCAATAAATATTTAGATGGATTCTTCTCTGACTATTTAGGGGATGACTATATCACATGGAACATCTTTACCGCAAATCCTGAAAACTTTGGTTTTGAAAGAGAGGTAACTGATGTTGCTAAATGGTATAGTTATGAACATTTTGTTGAAGATGATGCATATTATAAAGAAGCATATGATGAAGCAGTTTATTACAAATCCCTATTAACTGAATTTGATGTTTCTACTTTATCCTCTAATCAACTAGTTTCATACCATAGAATTGAAGGAATATTTGATGATATGTTGAAATTATATAATAAAGATAATCATTTTAGTTTCTTTATGGATATTAACTACATCGATCAATTCGGAGGCTATCCAGCTGACTTTACTACTTATATGGAAGCTTATGAACTAAGAAGAGAGCAAGATATCAAAGATGTCATCTCTTACATTGAAAGTTTACCAGAAGCATTCTCTTCTTACGTTACTTACGTACAAGATAGAATCGATATTGGACATCGCCTTTCAAATTACACTTTAACTGAAATGTGTAAATATTTAAGCGGAGTCTTAGATGATGGGGATAACTACTATTTAAGCGATTACTTAGGAAAGAGAGTCGATGAAGTTACATTTATCGATGAAAAAACTAAAGAAGCATATAAAGAGCAAATCTCTTCCGCGATAAAGAATTCCTTTATGCCTGCTCATCAATCTTTATTTGATCAACTTAAAACAAAAATGAGCGATGAAGAAGATTCTAAACAATATTTAACTAGTTATGGTGAGAAAGGTAAAGCTTACTATAAATATTTATTAGAGAAAAAATTAGGTTATAGCAATTTAGATTTAGATGCTTATGAAAGTGCCGTTTATTCCACTATTACTAAAACAAGCAACAAAAAAAATAGCATTATTAAGACTCTTACTGGAGATTGGGCTTATAGTAATAAAGAAGCTTACAGTGCTTTCATGTCTCATTTGAATGGAGCTTCCATGGTCGGATTAAAAACTCCTGAAGAGATGCTTGAATATTTAAAAGAATTTGCAAAGACCATCGTTAAAGATCTTTCTACTACTCCTGAAATTAAAGTAAAGTATATGGATGATTCAGTTGCCGCTAGTTCTAATGCAGTTGCTTACTATATGAAATCTCCATTAGATACTGACAATTTAGAACATATCACATTAAATGGTATGAAATTATCTGATGACTTAAATGACTCTTTAGCGACTCTAGCTCACGAAGGCTATCCAGGACACTTATACGCATATGTTCATAGTAAAGAAACTTCTCTTTCTAACATTGCAAAAATTTCTACAAGTACTGCTCATGGTGAAGGTTGGGCAACTTATGTTCAATTTAAGCTATATGACTATATCAAAACTCATAATGCCGCAAACACTGAAGCAAAACAACAAGCGGTTGAACTTCTTTGCGATTACTTAAATTATAATGAATTGTTGGCTTATTTAGCTTACACTTATACTGATTACATGATTCATATAAAAGATTGGACAGTTAGTGACGTTGAAACATTCTTTGATCAATTAGGTTTTAGTGCAAGCGCAGCAGAAGGAGTTTACTTGACTTTAATTGAAATGCCAGGAAATTATGCTTGCTACGGATACGGTATGAAATTCTTTATCGACTTACACGCAAACGCTCAAAGTAAACTTGGTGAACTTTACGACGAAGTTAGATTTAACGAAGTGATTCACTCTCGTGGATGGGTTGGACTTGAAGAACTACAACAAATCGTTGATGATTATATTGAAGATACATTATATATCTATAATAAGAAATAAGATTAAGGCGGATTGAAAGATCCGTCTTTAATTTTGCATTTATTTAATAAAAATCATTAATTATTAATCTTTTTTTTGGTATAAATATATAGGGTGAATAAAGTGAAAGACATCTATCAAACTTTTGAATTTAATATCGTTAAAAATATTTTAGAGAAATATACAAAAGGAGAAATCGCCTTAAGAAGAATTAGAGAGTTAGAAATGTTTTCTTCTAAAGAAGAATTAACTAATGAGTTGAGATATTTAAAAGAGATGATTTCTTATACTTTAAAATATCGTTCGCTAGATATTTATCCTCACAAAGATATATCTATCACTTTATTAAGTCTTGAAAAAGAAGGAATTGGGAATATTGAATTCTTTTATCAAGTCTCTAATCTTTTAGATAATGTAGACCAAATTAAAGAAGAGTCAAGTAAAGATGATAATTATCCTTTAATAATGAAAAAAATTGAAGATTTAATCTTTATTCCTTCTTTAAAAAATCAAATTGATCGAGTGATTACTAAAGATCTACAAATATCTGACAATGCTTCTTCATCTTTAAGAGATATTAGACGCTCTTTAAGAAATGAAGAGCAAGGTCAAAGTAAAATCATCTCTTCTTTGATGAATAAATATAAAGATATCTTAAATAGTGAAAAGTTTACTATGAGGGATTCTAGCTATGTTTTACCCGTCAAGTCTAGTTACAAAAATAGCGTATCAGGACTAGTAATCGACGAATCTGACTCGGGGTTAACGGCATTTATTGAACCAAGTGAAATTCTAGAATCAAACAATAAAATTCTTCGTCTAAAAGAAAAAGAGCAAGAAGAAATCAAAAGAATATTAAAAGAATTATCTTTGTTGTGCGCAAAATATGTTAATGAAATCAAATTAGATTTAGATATTATCAGCTATTTAGATTTTCTTTTAGCGAAGGCTAATTATGCGATCGATTTAAAATGTGAAGTGGCAACCTTAACTGATGAAAGAATAATCTTATTAAAAAATGCAAGGCATCCATTAATTGATCAAAATAAAGTGGTGAGCAATTCTTTCTTTTTAGATAAACAAAAGATCATGCTTATTTCTGGACCTAATGCGGGTGGAAAAACCGTTTGTTTAAAAGTGATTGGCTTACTTATTATCATGAATCAATGTGGACTAGCTTTACCAGTTGAGGAAGCTTCTCTTTGCTTCTTTGATAACGTTTTTGTCGATATGGGAGATAATCAATCTTTACAAGATAATCTTTCCACTTTTTCAGGACACGTTAAAAATCTAAAAGAGATTTTAGAAAAAGTGACTTCATCTTCTATCGTTATTTTTGATGAATTAGGCACAGGAACTTCTCCATTAGAAGGAGAAGCTTTAGGAGTAGGAGTAATTTCATATATTAACGCACTTGGATGCTTTGGAATATTCACTAGCCATTATGAAGGATTAAAAACTTTTGCTTTAGAAAACGATTTTATTTTAAATGCATCGATGGCTTTTGATGAAGAAAGAATTGAACCTACTTATCATCTTCGCCTTGGTGTTGCGGGTAAATCTTATGGACTTGAATTAAGTCAAAGAATGGGAGTAAAAGAAGAAGTATTATCGATTTCTAAAAATTACTTAGAAGAGAAAAAGAAAAGTGATAAAGAAGTTACTTTAGCTTTATTAAATCAAAAACTTGAAGAAAATGAAGCTATCAAGATGGGCTTAGTTAAAAAAGAAAAAGAAATAGAAAATAAAAATCTTCTTCTAGAAAAAGAAATTAATAAATATAAAAAGATGAATAATCAAATCTTTTTAGATAGTGAAAAAGAAAAGGAAAAGCTAATTGAAAAAGCCAAAGAAGAAATTGATTCTATCGTTAATGAGTACAAGAATAATTCTTCTAATAAGCTTCATGAAGTTATCGGAGTAAAAAAGAAACTTGACGATTTAATAAGCGAAGAAGATGAGGAGGAAGAAGAAACAAAAAATATCAATGTAAATGATTTTGTAAGAATTATCGATTCTGACATCGCTGGTAAAGTAGTAAGAATCAAGGGAGATAATCTATCTCTAGTCACCGAGCAAGGGATGAATTTAAATGTTAAATCTAACCAAGTAGAAAAATATAAGAAATCCCCAACAAAGAAAGTCCGTTCTACTTCACTTTTTAAAACTAACAAAGTGGTAAAACTAGAATGTAACCTCATCGGTTTAAGAGTGGAAGAAGCTTTAAGTGAGCTTGATAAGTATATTGACGATGCTCTTGTTGCTCATTATAAAGAAGTAAGAATTATTCATGGGTCTGGAACAGGAAGATTAAGAAGTGCAGTTCACGACTATTTAAATAAGAGAAAAGAGATTAAATCCTATCGTCTAGGAGGACTTGGTGAAGGCGGAGTCGGGGCAACGGTGGTGTATTTTAAATGAATGAACTAGTTCAAGCTAAAATTGATTTATTAAGTAGTAAACCTGGCGTCTATTTAATGAAGGATAATCAAGGGAAAATCATTTATGTAGGGAAAGCTAAATCTTTAATAAAAAGAGTTAAGCAGTATTTTACTAGACCTCAAGAAGGAAAAGTCCTTAGAATGGTTAGAGAAGTAAATGATTTTGATACTATTGAAACTCTTTCTGAAAAAGAAGCTTTATTGTTAGAAATTAATTTAATTAGAAAATATTATCCAAAGTATAATATTCTTTTAAAAGACGGGAAATCTTATCCTTACATCGCTTTAAAAAGGAAAAAAGATCCTTATTTAAAAATTAGTTATAATGATAAAGATAAAAATTTTAAATATTTTGGCCCTTATCCTAATTCTAAAGCGGTATATTCTACTATCGATTTACTTAATAAACTGTTTCCTCTAAGAAAGTGTCAAACTTTAAAAAAAGAACCTTGCCTTTACTATCATCTTGGTAATTGTTTAGGACCTTGCATCAATAAAATAAGCGAAGAGCAGTATCAGGAACTAACTGAGCAAATCACCAAATTTTTAAATGGCGACGTGAGTAAAATTAAACAAGACACTATCAAAAAAATGAATGAATATAGCCAAAACCTGGAATTTGAAAAGGCTAATGAATGTAAGAATATCTTAGAAGGAATAAACGAGATCTCTAAAAAGCAAAATATCATGCTTCAAGATCATATCTCTAAAGATGTAATCAGTTTTTCTACTCGCGAAAATTATTTTTCTTTATGCATCATGACTTATCGAAATGGGATACTACTTGGAAAGAATCTTTTTGTTTTAGAAGTATTTAACGACATTAATGAAGAAGTAGAAAATGTTATTTTCCAATATTACTTAAATCACGAAAAACCTAAAGAAATAATCGTGTCTAGTAAAGAATTAGCTTCTGATTTATCTTATCTACTTGAAAATAAAGTGATTTGTCCTTCTAGAGGAACAAAAAAGGATATGTTACTAATTGCTCTGGAAAATGCCAAAAAAGGCTTAGATGAACATTTTTTAACATCTAGACTTGAAGATGATTCTTTAGCTTTACTTGAAGAACTTGGCAAACTACTTAATATTAAAACTCCTCTTCACATCGAATTATTTGATAACTCCCATCTCCAAGGATCATATCCAGTTGGCGCTTTAGTGGTTTTCGTTAATGGAGTGAAAGCTCCTTCGATGTATCGAAAATATAATATCAAGGATTCTAGCGGTAAAGATGATTTAAAATCGATGGAAGAAGTAATTACAAGAAGATACACTCGACTTCTTCTTGAAGAAAAAGAAATGCCAGATTTAATTATCGTCGATGGAGGAGACAATCAAATTAAAGTCGCAGAAGAAGTTCTAGATAATCTAGGATTAAGTATTCCTGTCGCGGGTTTATTTAAAAATGATAAGCATCACACTTCCGGACTAATATATCAAAATGAAGTTTATCAAATCGATTCAAAATCTAGACTATTCTTAATGCTAGTAAGAATGCAAGATGAAGTCCACCGCTACGCAATTTCTACTCATCGTAAGAAAAGAGGAGCAGGACTTACTTCATCTTTCTTAGATCAAATTAAAGGCTTAGGTAAAAAAAGATTAGAAGCTCTTTTAAAAACTTATCCTACTAAAGAAGATCTAGAAAAAGCTAGTTTAGAAGAATTAAAAACGATAGTTCCTGAAAATATTGCTCAAGAAATTAAAAATCAATTAAATAAATAGCACTTTTCTTTAATTTGCATAGTTTATATTATGATGAGGTTATTTTATGTCATCGATATTAACTAAACGAGAAAGAGAAATCTTTGAATTATTAATTCAAAATAAGTCAACTAGTGAAATTGCTTCCACTTTATACATTTCGGAAAAGACAGTTAGGAATCACATATCTAATGTGATGGGTAAACTATCAGTAAAAGGGAGAGCTCACGCAGTCATTGAATTATTAAGAATGAAAGAGATAAATCTATAACTGCTTTTATAGCAGTTTTTTAGTAATAATTAATCTTATAATTTTCATATGATTAAATATGAAAATATGTCTATATGATTCAGGCCTTGGGGTAATTCCTTTTATATATCAAGCATTAAAAAATAAATATAATTGCTCTTATTATATTTATATTGACTCTAAACATTTTCCTTATGGGAATAAAGATGATAAAACTTTGATAAAAATATTATCAAAAAACTTAAAAAAATTAAAAAAAATGAATTTTGATTACCTTTTTATCTGTTGTAATACTATGAGTAGAATTTATCTTGAAAATAAGTATTTACATCAATTTAACGTAAGAACGATTTTACAATATAATTTAAAAAGAACAATGGATTATAAGCTTTTAGCAACTTCCTCTTTATATAAAAAATATACAAAAATATGTTCTGATGGAAAGAATTTAGCAACTTTGATTGAAAATAATGATCTTAGACATATCATCCTTCAAATTAAAAATCTAGATGAAGAAGGAATCTTAGGATGCACTCATTATCATTTAATCAAAGATTTGCTTCCTTTTTATAATAAGAATTATTTATCTTTAGAAAATCAAATCTTTGAAAATATTAACTTTTATTCGCCCTTAGAAATATACGCTAGAAAAAAAGATCTACAAATTTTAAAAAAATATATTAAATTAGACATTAAAATATATCGATAGTTATATATTTAATTGAGGTGGATTTATGAAAAGATGGTTTAGAAAAATTAAAGATAAGTTTTCCATTCATTTAATAACTAGTTTTAAAAAGGAAAAAAAGGAGAAAAAAGTAAAACATCTTACTAAAAGAGAAAAAGCATTAAAGTATACAGCGATAATTTTATTTCCTACTCTTGCAGTTACTTCAGGAGTGATTTTAGGCTTTAAAGAATACAATAAAGATAAAGGTAACATTACTAATCAAGTTGAAGTTTCCACAAATGGTATAAAAAGAAAGATATTTTTAGTCTCTAAAGATAATTATACAGTTCCTTTAACCATTAATATGAAGCAAAGAACAACTCTTCAACAAGAAATATTAGATGTTTTTGATTTATTAAAAACTTCTTCTAAAGCAAATTCTTCTTTCGTTAATGGGTTTATTAATGATCAAACAAAGGTGATAAGTTTTAATCTGGAAAATAAAGTATTAGAGTTAAATCTTTCTAAAGAGTTTTTAGATTCTAAATGCAATAATGTCAATGCGATAGAAGCTTTGACTTTAACCTTTCTACAATTTGAAGAAATCGATGAGATAAAGTTATATGTAGATGGTGAAATACTAAAATCTTATAACGATATTCCTTTACCTTCATCACTTGATTACGACTTTGGTATCAATCAAGAAATACTTAATATCAAAGAAATGCGCGGAAAAGAAAAAGTAGTTATATTTGGAAAGAGAACTTATGATACTGATAATGAATATCTAATTCCAGTTTCCGTATTTGTCGATTCAAAGGATAGCTTCAATTTGACATTTGTAAATGCGATAAACAAAAAATTTTCTTCTTCTAGCAATTTAAAAAAAGTAAGTTTATATGAAGGATTATCTTCTTCTCAAGATCAAACAAATGAATATGTATTTAGCGTCAACTCTAAAGCTTTAAGCGATGAAGATTATGTTAAGAAAGAATTGTTTGATCTAGTTAATATGTCTCTTGAGTTTATGAATAAAGAAGAGATGGTTTCGTTTACTTTAGAAGGAGAAAGTATCCAAGTAGATGGGGTGTACGAACTAGAGAACTATTCAGTTTCAAACATCATCATCAATGAAGTAGAACTATAATTCTCAGTGCGAAAATTTCTTCGCACTTTTATTTTTATTTTTTTTAAAAAAATATTTGTTTTTATTTCTAAGTGTGCTAGAATAATCACGCTGGCCTTGTAGCTCAGCTGGATAGAGCAACGGCCTTCTAAGCCGTAGGTCAAGCGTTCGAATCGCTTCAAGGTCACCATTTAGAATAATTAAGGATGATGAAAATCATCTTTTTTTATATAATTTTTTAATTAGTAAAAATCGTTGAAAAATTAATACATTATGAAATAAAAATTATTGATAATAATTTACTGATTTGCTAAAATATTTTCGTATAAAAATATGGAGGTAAATTTTTTATATGAAAAAGACAAAATTATTATTACTAGCTGCCTTATTAGTTTCAGGATCGTTGGTATCTTGTGGCGGTAAAGCAGAAAAAATGACAGTAGGTGTTGGTTATTCTGGATCATTCAACGCAAAAGGTCAATTAGATTTAACTGCTGCTTTCGTCGCTTTTAACTCAAAAGGAGTAATCGTTGATTCACGTTTAGACGTAGTCCAATTAAAATTTGCTGCAAATGAAGCTAAAGACGGATTAACATTAACAAACACAAATGTTGATGCAAATCATAGCGTTACATCTAAATTAGAATTAGGACCTGCTTATGGTATGGTTGGTTCTTCAGCAATCCACAAAGAAGTTGACGAACAAATCGAAGCTTTCGCAGATTGGACAGTTGGAAAGACTGTTGAAGAAGTTAAGAGCAAAGTAATCCCAGGTTCTGGACATGGTACTCCTGTTGCAGAAGACTTAACTACTTCAGTTACAATTTCTGTCGATGCATTTGTTTCTGCAGTTGAATGTGCATATGCAAACAAATCAACAGTTGAATATGATGTAGTTAAAGATGCAAAAGCTGGTATTGGTATGATTTCTGGTTTAGCATACAACTATGGAAAACCAACAAAAGAATTAGATGTAGTTGTCGGTGGAGCAATGGTAAAAGATGGCAAAGTAGTTGCTGCTACATTTGACCAAGTAGTATTCCCAGTTGCTATCGCTGAAGATGGAACTTTATCTGGAGACACAACCGCTAAATACTTCAAAGATGGAGTTTTAAAATCTAAGAAAGTTTTAGGCGATGCTTATGCTATGAAACCTGCTTCTGGAATTAAAAAAGAATGGTTTGAACAAGCAGCTGTTATCGATGCAGCATGTGCAGGAAAAACCGCTAGTGAAATTACAGCATTAGAAAAAGGTAAAGGCGAATTATCTGGCGCTACAATGACAGTTAGCTCTTACTTATCAGCAATTGCTAAAGCAGTTAACTATGCTCCTTTAGCAAACATCAAATAGTTTAATTATCTATGAAGTTTAGGAAGTCATAAGACTTCCTTTTTTTTTTGCAAAAAAAAAGAGATCAATTGATCTCTTGATTTACCTTTTTAAGTTATTTAGCCACAAAACTAATATGAGAATCTAGTTTTGAAAGCACTAAAGAAGAAGCAAAGCTAGTTAAATAGCCAGTAATTACTCCAGTAATCATCATAACTGGAAGATAGATAACTAACCCAAAAGAGTTATAGATGATTAATACGACGATAATTTGACCAATTCCATGGAAAACTGCGCTGGTACAAGATAATCCATAAATCGAGAACAATTTGGTCTTATATAAGACTAAGGTAACTAAACTTGATAAAAACCATCCAGATAACGATAAGAGGAAACTAACTGAGAATAGCCCACTTCTTAATAGTCCAACCACTAAAACTCTTAAAAATCCTATATATAAGTATTCTTTAGGAGAATAGTAATATAGGACAATTAATCCTATCGTATTAGCTAAGCCTAATTTAATTCCAGGAATAGGAAGAGGAATAGGTATCATCGATTCAACGATATTTAAAATAATACCAATTGCTAGAAATAAACTTAACTGAGTTAATTTCTTAATTCGCTTAGAAGTGTTAATAGAGGATTTTTTCATATTTTATACCTCCGATTACATCATCTCCTGTGATTCCAGAGGTGGAAGTAAGAACGATTTTTACATCGTTAGGGATACAAACGATAGGTAGGTTAACTACGTTGATCCATCCTTGATTGATACAAGTATTATCATAGCAAGTAACTTCTTTTACTCGAACTCCTTTTTTATTGCTTACTTCAATCTTAAAATCATTAATGAGTCTAGGGTAATCCTCTTTTTTTAAGATGATAATTTGATTTTCAGTTAAATCGTTTAAATTGATATTAATATTTAATCTAGTATTTTGATGATAGACATTTAAATAACGGTTATTAGACGAAAAGGCCTTATTTGAAAGAAGAATAACCACAATAAAAACTATAGCTATAACTAAACTTATAGATACTAAAATGATATCTTTAATCGAATGTTTTAAGGAAAAGTTTTTATTCATAGTGTACTATTGCGTCCTTCACATTTACAGTAACAGAATCTTTTATATCTCCAACGATTGTTACGTCTAATTTACTTTCTTGAGTAATATCAATAAAGACGATACTTAAATCGTATCCGACAAATTCTTCTAATAGTTTTTCTCTAAGCTTTAATCCTTCTGATGTTGTAGTGTTAACAAAAGCAGTAGATAATGCGTCTAATTGACCATTACTAAAACTATTGGATACTAAAGTTACACTTGCGTGATTAGAACTAGGTTCACCCGTTTTAGGATCGATAATATGATGTCGATAGATATTATTTCCTTCATTATCTTTAAATGAATAGCTTTTTCCATAGGTGTAATTTCCTGAAGTAGATAAAGAATAATCTTTTACTAATTTAAAGGTTAATGCGATATCTTTGATCAAACTATTTCCAGTTCTTGGATCGATAATACTGATGTTTTGATATTTCTTTTCAGTAAAATCCATATCAGATAATGAAGTAATTGAACTAGCGCCAGAATTGATAAATCCTTGATTATAACCATTTGAAAGCAAGATTTCTTTTAATAAGTCGGTAGCAAATCCTTTTGCTATACCTCCAGAAGTAATCTCTGGGCGATATTTACTATCGTTCAAACTCCTTGATAATCCGTCTTTATCTTCAAGGGCATTAAATACTACGCTTTTGTTTTCATCGTTAAATGTCAATATATTTTCTATTTCTTTAATTGTAGGAAGAGCTTTTATATGGTTTTTTATATCATTTGCTTGAGATGGATTCTTATATGGATCTAATAGGTCAAGAAGCGAATAATCTTCAGATACATTTTCTAAGATATAATCCCACATTGAAGTTAATTTCCCCATAAAAAAGTTGAAGCTACCGTTTGTTAATAAGGTCATTTCATATCCTAATTTCAATAAGGAGTAAAGTTCATCAGAACAAACTATTTCTTCTCCACTTCCATAAGAATCGTTTATAGTTTTAACGTTTGTTTCAATTTCTTTTAACGAATCATCAACGTTGTCATCAACGTAATAATAGTTATGACGATCCAACTTTTTATGTAATGATACGACGTTATCTAAAAAGAGAGTTGATAATTCTTTATTAAAATTTTCATCATAAGTATTTAAATCGTAATTCTTGAAATATCTTAAGCTCATGGTTGTGTTGAATGGAAAAACTATAGCGTTTTTTGTAGTATATATAAAAGTGCTATTTGTTGAAATGTCAATCCATTCATAATTAGGCTCTGTAGTTTTGTTACACGAAAAAAGAAGAGGTAAACATAGTAGTGATATTAATAGATTTTTCTTCATGTACTTCTCCTTTCATAAGCACTACTTATTTTATATAAAATAAAATAAAATTACAATAAAATAAAAGCGGTCTATTAAGACCGCAGTTAACTTTTATAGTTATTACTTGATAGTGATAGTTGAACCATCAGGACCAGGTGTTTCTTTTAAGTATTGTTTAATCTTTTCTTTTTGCTCCGCTTTAGATACTTTACAAGCATTTAAGTTATCAACTTCTTTATTAACGATAGAGGCAGCATATCCAGAACATCCTGGATAACCACATCCTCCACAGTTAGCGCCTGGTAACATCTCTGTTACTCTTTGTAAACGTGGATCTTCTTCAACTCTTAGGAATTTGTCCGCTAGAGCAAGACCTAATCCAAGTAATCCAGCAATAGCGAAGCTGATAAGCATTGCGATTACAATATCAATCATTTTCTTTTTCTCCTTTTTCTTTATTTTTGTTAGGGTGATGTGAACAGTTGGCGATGGAACAACCTTCGCAATTTAATGTTTCACAACCTTCTGGTTTTTTGGTTTTCTTATTAAGCAAGTAAGTTCCTACAAAGAGTAATACGCAAAATGCTACTACTCCAATAGAAATGAATACTTGACCAATATCGCTAGTTAATAGCATTAGAAACTAAATCCGCTGAAGCAGATGAAAGCCATCGCCATTAAACCAGCAGTAATAAGTGCAATTGCGTTTCCTTTGAAAGGCTTTGGCATTTCTGCAGTATTATCTAGTCTAGATCTGATGTGAGAGAAGATGACGATAACTAGCATATAACCAGCAGCAACGCTTACTGCATAGACGAGTGTTTGAAGCAAGTTGTAAGAGTTAGAAACTAAATCTAAGCAAACTTGTAAAACAACGCAGTTTGTAGTAATTAAAGGAAGATATACACCTAATGATTTGTATAAAGAAGGGATAAATCTCTTTAAGAAGAATTCTAATAATTGAACAAATGAAGCAATAACTAGAATAAATACGATTAATTCTAAGTAGCTAGCAAGACCTAAAGCCACTAAAAGTTTGTCTAAGAAGAAGCAGATAATTGCTGATAGGGTAACAACGGCAATTAATGCAATTCCCATACCCACTGCATTAGAAGTCTTTTTAGATACTCCTAAGAAAGGGCAAATACCTAAGAATCTAGATAGGATGATGTTGCTTCCAAGTAGAGCAGCAAATGCAATTGAAAATAATTCCATTTTTTTACCTCCTATTTATTTTCTGCTAATTTTTCTTTAGCAGCTTTTTTAGCTTTTACAGCTTCCATAATTGCAGTGTAACCTGCAACTACTAAACCTAATGTAATAAATGCACCAGAATTAGTTGAGAATAATTTGATTGCATATTCACTAGGGATGATTTGTAGAGAATGTCCAGCCCAACTTAATGCGCCAGTACCAATTAATTCTCTAAAGAATGCAACGACAATGATAGCCATTGCAAATCCTGCAGAATAACCAAGAGCGTCGATGATTGAATCTGATACTTTGTTTTTAGAAGCAAATGATTCAGCACGTCCAAGAATAATGCAGTTTACAACGATTAATGAGATGAATGATCCAAGTGATTGGTAGACATCATATGGTAAATATGCGTGGAATAGCATATCGACGATTGATACTAATGTAGCAATAATAATGATGTAAACTGGAATTCTAACTTCATTTGGAACGATTTTTCTAATCGAAGAGATAATGACGTTAGATAAGAATAATACAAATAGAACACATAAAGACATGTAAACTGCATTTTCAATAGTTCCAGTGGTTCCTAAAGCAGGACACATACCTAAGAAAATGACTAGAGTAGGGTTTTCATATAGAAGACCATTTAAGAATACTTTTAACTTTTTCATATTGACCTCCTATTTGTTATAGTTAGCTAAATAGTCAGCAGTACATAGACTAAATGCTTTACTAATGGCTCCGTAAGTAACTGATGAACCAGTTTCTGCTTTACCAGCATCAAGGTTAGTTAGGTTATTTCCACCTTTATCTAACCAATCTAGGAATTTAGCGCCTTGCGCAGATTCGCCATGTCCTAAATTTACATAGTTATTAATTTTTCCATCAGCGAATGATAAGGTGAAATTGATTGGAGAAGATTTTCCAGCAAAACCAACAACTGAACAAGTATAGATGTATCCTAAAGAAGCAGTTTGTTGTTCGTCAGAGAAGATTTCTTCTTTTAATGTAACTCCACCAGCTTTTAATTCGTCAGTTAGAGCAACTTCTTTTTTTGTTTTAAATTCAGCAAAATGTTTGTAATATGCTGCGTTTGCTCTTTCGTATTCGTCTTGAGCAATCTTATCTTTTGTGATGAAATTTGTTAATGAGAGAACTCCTCCACATAAACAGCCTACAACACCTAAGAATATTGGAAGTTTTAATAATTTATTCATTTTATTATCCTCCTATTTTCCATATGCAGCATTATAAATTGTAAGAGCTGCATTTGCCATTTGTTGCATTCCTACTAATGAGTAAGATGCTCCAGTTTGTAATGAAGGAACATCGACGACAGTAAAATCGTTATTTTCAAAGTCGTATCCACCTAAGAAATCTTTTACTTTATTTCCATATACATCTCCTTGATAACCTTTAGAAGCAGGAGATATACCAAGAACTTTACCAGTTTCTGTTGAAATAGCAACGTATGCAACTGACTCCACTTCAAGTTCGAAGCCATTCATATCAATATAAATTTTAGAAGGAACACCATATACGACACCGACTTCTTCAAGAGAAGCGTTAACGATTGAGTATGCTCCAGCACATTTGCCAACGCCTTTTGTGCCAGTAGGATCGTCACCTTTAGAATAGATAGAGAATTGATAGTCTTTCTCTTCCATGAATGTGAATGTAGTAGTATATGATTCTAGTTCTTCATAAACTGGTCTAGATAAACCATTAATTGTATTGATTTCTCTTCCACCATTAGCGCTCCAAGCCATTGCGACAGTTAAAGCGACTGTTAGAGCAGATAAACCAAATGTGACACCTGCTTTAACGCCAGTGTTCTTATTTGTTTTCGCGGTAATAAAGATATCTAATGAAGGAGAGATTAAGTTTACGATAGCAATTGAATAAACAACGCCTTCAACATTATTTGTTCCAACTCTTAATAATACAGTTAATAAAGCAGCGACAACACCGACGATACAATTACCAAATGGTGAAGTTGGAGTGGTTACTGGATCAGTAATCATAAATACTGCACCAAACATTAGTCCACCTAAACCTAAGTGATAAATCATGTAAAGTAATGGATTTTCAAATCCTAAAACTAAACCGATTAATAATGAAGAGATAGCAACTGTTCCTACGTAGAATACAGGAGCTCTCCAGTTGATAACTCCTCTAATAGCAAGAATGACTCCTAATACTACTAGAAGAATAGTAAAGGTTTCACCCATTGTACCAAAATAGTTACCTAGTAAGATATCCCATGTTGAGTAACCTTCAAGAGGATAGCTACCTAACCATTGTTGAGTAGAATTGAATGCTCCAGTTAAAGTTCCACCAGTAACTGTATCAAGTCCTTTATGGACACTGTCTGGTGCGGATAAATCGAAGCATAATTGAATGAAAATTCTTCCCATGGCAGCTGGGTTAAAAATGTTTTTGCCGAAGCCACCGAAGACTAGTTTGCCAATTACGGAAGCAAAGATTGAACCGACTATTACTACGTAGTAGCTTGTCCATACTGGGCAAAGAAGGGTGAAGATCATCGCAGTAATCCAAGAATAGTTATGAATTAAATCATAAACGATCTTTTTACCTAATGTCTTATCTTTTTTATTTCTTACGACAGTATTAATTGCATCGCAAGCAAATGTTACTGCCACTGAGACAACCATCAATAAGATTGATTTAACTCCATAGCTACTTCCAAGTTTAATGAAAGTAGTGATAACTGCAGCAAGCCAAACGATAGCAAGAGCAATTCCAAGTTCAATCATTATTTGCAAGGTTGATTTTTTAGTCCTTTGATAAGGAGCTGGATTTGTTTTATATGCCATATTTACCTCCTTATTTCTTCATTTGTGATAATTTGAATTTAGTTACTGTCTTTGCGTTTCTCATCGCATCAGTTAATTCGATTCTTGATGGGCAGCAATATGAACACATACCACATTCAACGCATGACATAACATTCAATTTTATCATTCTTTCATAATCTTTGGCTTTTAAAGCACGTCTAATTTCAACTGGTTGAAGTCCACTTGGGCAGTGGTTAGTACAACTACCGCATCTTAAGCAAGGTTCTTCAACGTAAGTTTTAACTTTTAAGATAGTTAATGATCCCATTGGCATAGTGATAGGGAATACGTCATTATTAACAGCTTTACCACACATTGGTCCACCTGGGATTAAGTTGACATCTTCACAAGCAAGACCACCACAAGCTTCAATTAATTCTTTAGCTTGGGTGCCAATTTTACATACTACGTTAGTAGGATTCTTAATTCCATCACCAGATACGGTTATTGTACGTTCAGTAATTGGCTTACCAGTTAATAAAACTTTACCTAAAGAAATAACTGTTTGTCCATTATTAATTACTACGCCTGCTTCAGCTGGAAGACGATCGTATTCTTTATGGAATACTTCCTTAATTAAAGTTCTTTCCCATCCCATTGGATAGACATCTGGAACTTCTTTAACTGTCACATTTGGATGAGTGTCAAGTTTTGCTTTAATTGCATCTCTAACTTCTTCCTTGTGAACTTTGATAGCAATGATAGCTTTTGAAGCACCACTTGCTTTCATTAATAATTCACAACCATTTAATAATGCGTCAACTTCTTTTTGCATAGTAACAAAATCTGTTGTTAAGAATGGTTCACATTCAACTCCATTAACAAGTAAGGTGTGAATTCCTTGTGGGTTATTATATTTTACATAAGTAGGGAAACCCGCTCCACCTAAACCAACTAATCCAGCTTCTTTAATAGCGGCAAAGATTTCTTCTTTGGTACTATCTAAAGTAACAGTTTTTAATGGATCACTTGGCGTGTCTAAACCATCGTTTTCAATAACGATGTGTTTGATTGGTCGATTGACGTTTGTGCTAAAGAGATTTTCTTGCTCTAAAACCACACCAGAAACTGGTGAATAAATAGGAACATAAAAATCAGTTCTTTCAGCTATTTTTTGTCCAACTGTCACTTTATCTCCAGGATTAACTAAAACTTTAATCGCTGAGGCATTTGGCGCCATAGTTGGGAAATAGACTTTAGAACCTTTTTTAGAACCTAAATTAATGATTTCAGAATGCTTTGATAATTCTTTATGACCATCTAAATGTCTACGACCGACAGATCTAAATAAAATCATCTTTTTTGTCCTTTCCTCTTACGCGTTTCATTATATCACTAAACTCAATCTAAATACATACCAAAAAATATATTTATTTAAATAAAAATTAATAAAAATACTCGCGCGCACGCGCATATTTAATTAAATAGGATGAAAATAAAGAAAAATCATTCATTGATTGAAATCAATTTTTATAAGTGATAAACTTATGTGGTTGTGAGGAGTATGTAAACATGTTTATTCTATTATTTTTAATATGGTTACTTTTTAATAACTATTATGCATGGGATGTTTACTTTTTAGAAATCGTTTTATTCGGTCTTGGAGTATGCGCTTTAGTGTACTTATTCATGATTAAATTTACTCGCTTTAACTTTAAAAGAGACATCCGATTTTGTAAAAAATTTCCTTTGCTAGTTTTATATTTTATCATTTTATTAAAAGAGATAATTGTTTCAAATATTAAGGTATTATCAATAATTATTAACCCTAAAGATAAACCAAGTCCAGAAATAGTTTCTTTTAATGTCGATTTAAAAACTCACTTTATGAGGACACTAATTGCAAATTCTATCACGTTAACTCCTGGTACAATTACAATTTCCTTACAAAGAGATAAACTAATTGTTCATTGCTTAAAAAAGAAATTTATCGATGGATTTGAAAATTCTACTTTAGTTAGAATTGCTAAAAGAATTGAGGCTTAGTTATGGAAAAAGCATATGAATATTTATTTGGTGGAGCTTTAATTATTTTAGCTCTTTGCATCATCTTAATTGTCATTAAAGCGATTATAGGACCAAGATTAACTGATCGAATCGTTTGCGTTAACATGGCTTCTACTGCAGTTACTTCGTGCATTGTAATACTTTCAGTATTCTTACAAGAATCTTATTTACTTGATGTTAGTATAATTTATGTCTTAGTTTCATTTATCGCAGTAGTCGTTTTAACTAACGTATTTGTTAATAAATACGAAGAGAATAAGGACGGTGATAAATAATGGAAATTGTCAAATTTATTTTATCAGCAATCTGTATTATATTTGGATTAATCGTATTTATCGTTGGAGTAGTTGGAATCTATCGATTTAAATACATTTTAAATCGTATGCACTCAGCGGCTATGTTTGATAGCATGGGACTTTTCTTTATTTGTTTAGGGTGCGCAATTAGTTTAGGTTTTAATTCTACTTGTTTAAAAATTATGGCGGTTTGTTTATTCCTTTGGATTGCAAGTCCAGTATGTTCGCACTTAATTGCAAAACTAGAGTTTATTACCGATAAGCAACTTGGTCAACAAATTGAAAATGATCTTTCAGAGATTATGGAGGAAAATAGCGATGATAATGATATTTAAAATAATTTTATTATTGATTTTAGTAATAAATGCTATTGCAGTTGCTTTTGTAAAAGACAATCTTGTTGCTGTTGTGGTCTATATGACTTCTTCTTCCATTATGTCTATTATTTGGATTTTATTAGAATCGCCAGACTTAGCGATTACTGAGGCGGCAGTTGGCGCGGGAATCACTAGCGTTTTATTCTTTATAACATTAAAGAAAATTCAACAAATTGATACTACTTTAACAAGTATTAACCAAGATACTAAGGAGGAAGAAAATCATGAGAAATAATATTTTTGATGAAAATATCGACCTTCTAAAAGATGTTGGAGAAGATGTTACTGAAATAGAGAAAAATGAAAAAGAAGAGGTAACAGTTTTACTGCCTCCAAAAGCCAGAAAAAGAATACTTAAACAAGAAGAAAAAACATTAAGAGTATTTTATATTATTTCTGCAGCTATATGCTTTATTTTCTTAATTGGAGTACTATTAATTTGCGTTACCTATCTACCACTTTTTGGAAATGGTACTAGCAACGTCACTTTAAATGAAATCGTTAAAGAATACATCGAAAATGGAATAGAGCAAACTGGAGCGACAAACTTTGTTACGGGAATGATACTTGATTATCGTGCTTTTGATACTTTAGGCGAATCCTTTGTTTTATTTACTGCAGTCACTTGCGTGATGATTCTACTTCAAAATTTCCAAGATCCAGATGAGCCTAAAATTGAAAGAATAAAGATGTTTAATGATCGAATCTTAAGATATACCGCATCAATTCTTGTGCCTCTTATCATACTATTTGGAGCGTACGTTATTTTAAATGGATCAATTTCTCCTGGTGGAGGATTTTCTGGAGGTGCAATCATGGGGGCAGGATTAATTTTGTATTCTCTTGCCTTTGGCTTTGATGAAACTAATAAATTTTTTAATATCAAATTCTTTAAGACGATTACCTCAATTAGTTTACTAACTTACTGTGGATGTAAAGCAGTTTCTTTCTACACCTCAGTAAATGGACCAGTAATTCACGCTTTTGGAATTCCAGGTGCAATCTTTTCTGGTGGATTTATCTTTATTTTGAACTTCTGTGTCGGTCTTGTAGTTGCCTGCACGATGTTTGGATTTTACTTGTTATTTAAGAAAGGAGAGATTTAATATGGAAGAACTCTTTTCTCACTATATGGAAGCAATTGCTATATTATTGTTTGCAATTGGATTTTCAATTCTTTTATTTAATAAAAACTTAATTAAGAAAATTATGGGATTAAACATCATGGACTCAGGAATGTATCTACTACTTGCTTCTATTGGCTACATCGATGGATTAAAAGCTCCTATTGGTGGCGCTAGTGAAAGCGCAGATGCTTCTTTATTTGTTAATCCAATTCCGGCTGGTTTAGTTTTGACTGGAATTGTCGTTTCAGTTTCAGTTACTGCGATAATGCTTGCTTTAACTATTCGTTTATATGCGCGTTATCACACATTGAATCTTGATGAAATCTTTGAAAAGATTCACAAGAATGAAGATAAGGGGGAATAAAGATGAGTTTTATTATTAATTTACCTTTATTTACTGTAATTTTAGGACTTGTTGCAGTAGTTCTTACTTCATTTTTAAATGGGAAAATATCAAAGATAATTAATATTGTTGTAGAAATAACAGCGATAGTATTTGGAATTTTAGTAACGATATATACAAGTAAAAATGGCTATGTAGAATATCAATTAGGTCATTTAGCGGCTCCATTTTGTAATCAAATTCGCTTTGGTCCATACGAAGGTGTATTAGCGATTATGATTCCTTTAGTGATGCTTTTGTCTTTACTTGCGGGTGATTCTCACGCTAAAAGAGATATTGTTCCAAATAAAATTCATTCATTCTACACGCTTCTTGATTTAGCTTTAGTCGCCCTAATTGCAATCGTGTATACTGATGATATATTTACAGGATTTGTATTCTTAGAAATTTCTACATTATCTAGCGTTGGATTAACGATGATTAAAAATCATGGTCGACAAATCGCTGCGGCTTTAAGATACATGATTATTAACTTATTAGGATCAGGTTTATTTTTACTAGGATGTATCTTTATTTATGGTGAAACTGGTTATCTATCAATGACTTACATTCAAGGAAAAATTACAGAAATCTTTGCTTCAAATCAAAGTGTCGTTGGACTAACTATCGCATTTACATTAATTTCTATCGGTCTTAGCGTTAAATCTGGATTATTTCCATTCTATTTTTGGATGGGAGATACATATGGAGAAAATACCACCACAGCCAGTAGCGTACTATCAGGGTTAATCTCTAAGGGCTATATCATTTTATTGATTAAATTTATCTATCGAACATTTGGAATTAATAATGTATTACAAACTTCATTATTAGATGTTCTATTTATATTAGGGGCTTTAGGAATGATTTTTGGCTCAATTACTGCGATTAGACAAAAAGTTATCAACAAGATGGTATCATATTCTTCCGCCGCTCAAATTGGTTATGTATTTTTAGGAATAGGACTTGGAGAAGTGGGACTAGTTGCTGCTACTTTCCACATTCTAACTCATGCACTTTGTAAACCTCTTTTATTTAGCACTTCTAATCGTTTAATCGATGCAAGCGGGAAGAGAAAGAAATTTGCTAACTTAAAAGGCACAGGTTACGCTGATAAAATTGCTGGAATTGGATTTACTATTGGTTCATTGTCAATGGTTGGATGCCCTTTGCTCGCGGGTTTTATTTCAAAATACTTATTCGTCACCGAGTCAATTATGGATATGTCTACAACAACTGGAAAAGTAAAAGCAATAATTACAATTATCGCTCTAGTTGTATCCACTTTATTAAATACAATTTATTATCTAAGAACAGTTATGACCATATTTAATACAAATAGAGAAGAAACATTTGAATTAAAAAGAAACAAATACGATCCAATGTTTGTAATTTCTACTATTTGTTTTATCGCTTTAATTTTTGCTTTAGGAATGTTCCCTTCTTCAATAATCTCTCTTATTGAACAAGGAATTGCCTTATTAGGATAGGAGGATAATTATGAATATATTAGTTTTATTTCCTCTAGTTATAGTTGTGTTAGGAATAGTTCTATATTTCTTGAAATCAAAAAAGAAAGTATTAGATATTTTATTAATAATAACTACAAGTATATCTTTAATTTTTTCATTAATTTTATGCTTTTTTGATAATAATTTGAAGATTGAATTATTTAGGATAACCACTGAATTGATCGTCTTATTCAAACTAGATTTAATTAGTAAAATATTTATAGTTTTATTTTCTTTTATTTGGTTATTAGTATCTATCTTTTCTCTTAAATATATGGATAAAGAAGAAAATGTAAATAAATTCTATAGTTATACCTTATTAACTTTAGGATGCATTGTTTTATTGTCTTTATCAGGTAATCTAATAACTATGTACTTGATGTTTGAAATGGTAACTTTAGCTTCTATGCCTTTAGTTATGCATTCTAAAACTAAAGAATCTAAGAAAGCTGCATTAAAGTATCTATTTTATTCTTTAGGAGGAGCATTCTTAGGCTTAATTAGTGTTGTAATTGGAATATTATATTCTTCAAATGGAGGAGAGTTCATCCTTGGAGGGTCATTAGTAGCTTTGTCTTCTTCAAATAAGATTGCTATACAGATTGCTCTACTTTGTGGGCTTATCGGTTTTGGAGCAAAATGTGGTGCTTTCCCTCTACAAAGTTGGCTTCCAAGCGCTCACCCAGTAGCACCTAGCCCCGCTAGTAGTTTACTTTCAGGTGTTATTACTAAAGCAGGGGTGATTGCAATTATTAGAATTATTTTCTATAGTTTTGGAACTAGCATCATTGCTGGAAGCTTTGTTCAATATACTTGGGAAGTACTTTTACTAATTACAATTTTACTTGGATCTTCTTTAGCGTTGTTCCAAAAAAATATTAAAAGAAGACTTGCTTATTCTTCAATTTCTCAATTATCTTATATCCTACTTGGAATCTCTTCACTAACAGAAGAAGGATTTTGTGGATCGATACTTCACGTATTATCTCACGCCTTTATAAAGGTGGGATTATTCTTAATTGCAGGATTTTTAATTTATCAATATGATATTCATAATGTTGATGAAATGGAAGGAATGGGTAAGAAAGCTCCGATTAGCATGTGGTGCTTTACTTTATTTTCTTTAGCTTTAGTTGGCGTTCCTCCTTTTGGAAGTTTCTTCTCAAAATGGTACATCGCTTTAGGCTCAATTAATAGCGGTCTTAACTTCTTTAACTATTTTGGTGCGGTTGTTCTATTAATCTCTGCAATACTAACAGCTTGCTATTTACTTTCGATTAGTATTAAAGCTTTCTTTCCAAAAAATAAAGAAGGACTAAAAAGAGAAAAAGAACCTTTATTAATGGTTATTCCTCTAATTATTTTAGTTAGTTCAGTATTCTTAGTTGGTATATTTTCTAGTTACCTAGTCGATTTATTAATTAGTGTAATAGGAGGTGGATTATAATGAGTTCTTGGGTATTAATAATTATCTTTATTATTCCACTTTTATCAGGTTTATTAATGAGTATTTTTAAACCTAAAGATCGCTTAATGAAGATTATTTCTTATACAAGTGTCATCTTAACTTCCATTTTAGTGTGGTTCAGTATCTTTTTAATTCAAGATGAAGGTTTTGTTATTTTAAAAATTGTTGAAAAATATCAAATTTCTCTTCGTTTTGATAATGCTGGTAAAATTTTTGCTGGAATGGTAAGTCTACTTTGGCCTTTAGCGTTAATGTATTCATATGGCTATATGAAGCATGATGAAAGACGAGGTATCTACAATAACTTCTATGTTATGACTTATGGGGTAGTTCTAGGTTTATGTTTTTCTGAAAATTTATTGACGATGTTTATCTTCTATGAAATGTTAACATTTATCACTTTACCATTAATTATTCATCCAATGACTTCTGAAGCTAAAAGAGCAGGAAGAATTTATCTATATTACTCTTTATCAGGATCAAGTTTGTCATTAGTTGGAATGATTATGATGACGACAAGTCTAGGAACCAATAGCTTTAATTTGGCTTTTGAAATGAGTCAAAGCGCAAGCACTTTATACCAAATTGGTTTTGTCTTTTGCTTTTTAGGATTTGGGGTAAAAAGCGCTATTTTCCCACTTCATTATTGGTTACCTACCGCGGGTGTTGCTCCTACTCCTACTACCGCATTACTTCATGCTGTCGCTGTTGTTAAAGCGGGTGTATTTGCATTAATCAGAATTACTTATTATTTAGGTGGAGCTAGTTTACTTCAAGGCACATGGATTCAATATTTCATGATGATGGTCGCTTCATTTACCATTCTATTTGGCTCGATTAAAGCTTTAAAAGAGCAACATTTAAAGAGAAGATTTGCTTATTCAACTATATCTAATCTTTCTTATATTGTTTTAGCCATTAGCTTTATGTCTAGACTTGGGTTAGTTTCGGCCTTTCTTCATCTAGTCATTCACTCAATTACGAAGATTTGCTTATTCTTCTGTTGTGGTGAAATCATTGAAAATTCTTCCGCAAAATATGTTTATGAATTAAATGGGATTGGTAAAAAGATGCCATTAACTATGATCAGCTTCACTTTAGCAAGCTGCTCAATTACCGGTATTCCTCTTTTTGCTGGATTTGTTTCTAAATATTATTTAATAAAAGCAGGCTTAAGTTTAGCTAACGTATTTAGTTACATTGGAGTAGGATGTTTGATAGTTTCGGCCTTATTGACCGCAGTTTACTCTTTATCTATTCCATTTGTTAGCTTTGTTAATAAACCAAATGAAAAGAATCAACAAATTATCGATAAAGCAAATGAAAATAGTAAAGAAATGCTTGCTCCAATTATTACTTTTAGTCTTCTTTGTCTAGTTCTTGGAGTTGGATCTAGTTTTCTAGTTTCACTATTTATGAATCTATTTATGTAGGAGGTAGAGATTATGGATTTGTTTTTAACTTTATTTATTATTCTATTTCCTATAATTGGAGGAATAGGAGTTTACTTTATCGGCAATAAGGTTGAGAAAGTAAGAGAAATCTTAGCCATTTCAATTAATGCAATTGAACTAGTGTTAATGATTATATTAATTATTTTACATTATAATAATCCAGTTAGTTTTACTCTAGATAAGATTTGTGGACTAGGATTAAGCTTTAGTCTTGGTAGCTTTAATTTAATTTATGGCTTCTTATCGGTTTTCTTATGGATGATGACCATTACCTTTTCAAAAGAATACATGAAGCATTATGAAAATAAAGGAAGGTACTATTTATTTTATCTAATTACTTTGTCAGGAGTAATGGGTGTTTTCTTATCTAATGATTTTATGACTACTTTCATTTTCTTTGAATTAATGTCATTTAGTTCATATCCATTAATTATTCACGATGAAAAAGAAGAAAGTAAGAAAGCCGGACTAACTTATCTTTCTATCGCGGTAGTGTCAGGTATGATTCTACTAATGGGCTTATTTATTATATATAGTGAACTTCACACTTTAGATTTCTCTTCAATAAGAGAATTATCTGCTTCTAGAGAGTTATCACCAACTCTTTATGCAGGAGGAATTTTAGTCATGTTAGGTTTTGGAGCCAAAGCAGGTATGTATCCTTTACATATTTGGCTTCCAAAAGCTCACGCGGTGGCTCCCGCTCCAGCTAGTAGCTTACTTTCTGGAATTATGACTAAAACTGGGGTATTTGGAATAATAATTCTTGCTTCAAATTTATTTTATGGAAGTTATAGTTTTGGAATAATTCTTTTAGTATTTGCTTTAATCACCATGGTTCTTGGGGCAATACTAGCTTTGTTCAGCGTTAATTTAAAAAGGACTCTTGCTTGTTCATCGATGTCTCAAATTGGCTTTATTCTAACTGGAATAGCTTTTATGGTATTACTTAAAGAAGAAGGGTCTCTTGGGGCATTTGGCTCTCTTCTTCACATGATCAATCATTCATTTATAAAACTTGTTTTATTCATGTGCGCGGGTGTAGTTGTGATGAATATTCACGCTTTAAATTTAAACGATATTAAAGGATTTGGAAGAAAGAAACCTTTCTTGATGATTTGCTTTTTAATTGGGACTCTTGGAATCATGGGAATTCCTTCGTTCAATGGATATATATCAAAAACGATGATTCATGAAGCAATTGTGGAATATATTGAAGTAAAGGAATTATCTGGTGTGAGTTTATTTGGATTTAAAACAGTTGAATATCTCTTCCTTTTCTCTGGAGGATTAACTATTGCTTACATGATCAAATTATTCGTTTGTTTATTTATCGAAAAAAATCCTACTCGACAAGATGAATTTGATTCGATGAAAAATTATCTTTCGCCTTTAAATAAAGTAGTATTTGTAATTTCTACAGTGATGATTTTTGTTATTGGAATACTACCAAATGTATTAGATATCAAAGTGTTAAATCAAACTAGTTCTTTCTATCAAGTAGAAGAAATTGCTCATAGAATTAATTTCTTTAGCTTTGAAAATTTAAAAGGAGCATTAATATCTATTTCAATTGGTTTAATAGTTTACTTCTTTATCGTTAGATTGCTTTTACAAAATAAAAAGAAGGAATATTTAGACTTATGGCCAAAAGTATTAGATTTAGAAACTTTAGTTTATGTTCCTTTACTAAAAGGACTCTTCTATATTGTTTCATTTGTTGTAAGAGTATTAGACTTACTGATGGATGGGATTATTTATATCTTAAGAAAGACGATTTTAAGATCTTATACCTATAAATATGAAAAGAAATCTTTAGCTTATCGTTTAGGTAGCTTATTTGATAAAAAGGAAAATCCAGATCCTCATAGATACGCGAATAAAGCCGATCAATTTATAACCGCTGTTTCTAATGCTCAAAGTGAAGTTGGATCATCCTTTACTTTCGCCTTAACGATGCTTTGTCTAGGAATAGTGATAATTATTACCTTTTTATTAGTAGTATAAATTTACAAATAATAGTATTATTAATTAAGAGGTGCACATGAACTTAACCGATATTATCATCGCCATAATCTATGGCCTAGTAGAAGGAATTACCGAGTGGCTTCCAATTAGTAGTACAGGTCATTTAATTATTTTAAATGATTTTCTATCATTTAAAGAAGTTAACCCTTCTTTCTTTGAATTATTTCTTGTAGTAATTCAACTTGGAGCAATTTTCGCGGTTGTAGTTTCTTATTTTAAAAAACTTAATCCCTTTTCTAAAAAATTAGAAAAAGAAGAGAAAAAATCAATATATAAAACTTGGATTTTAATCTTAATTAGTTGTATTCCTGCGGCTATTGTTGGATTACTATTTGATGATTTATTAGACAAATATCTATACAATAAACTAACAGTATCAATCACTTTAATTGTCTATGGTATAGTGTTTATCATTTTAGAATATTTTAATTCAAAAAGGCAAATTAAATATGAAGAAGTAAAAGATTTTACTTATAAAACCGCATTAATTATCGGTCTAGCTCAAGTTTTAGCCTTAATTCCAGGAACTTCAAGAAGTGGAATCACAATCATCAGTGCCTTATTAATTGGCTGTAGTAGAAAGAGTTCTTGCGAATTTTCTTTCTTCTTATCTTTACCGATAATGATTGGAGCGTCACTTTTAAAACTTGTTAAGTACTTTATTAAAGGGAATTTATTAACCCTTAATGAAGGATTAGTTTTATTTACTGGAATTATCATGTCTTTTGCTGTAAGTATTTTAATTATCAATTTCTTAATGAATTACATTAAAAAGAAAGATTTTAAAATATTTGGTTATTATCGCATTATTTTAGGAATAGTGTTAATATTTTATATGATTTCTATGAATTAATTAACGACAGATTGGAGTAAATATGATTACATTTAACGATATAAAAAAGAATATAGATATAAATAATTACATTAAAGAAGCAGATAGCACCTTAAAAGAAATGGGCTACACCGAGCATTCTTTTGCTCACGTTACTCGATGCGTAGTGATTGTCAAAGAATTACTAACAAAATTAAATTGTTCTGAAAGAGAGATAGAACTTGGGCAAATTGCAGCCTATATGCACGATATTGGTAATGTTGTCAATCGAATCGATCATGCCCAAAGTGGAGCAATTATGACTTTTAGAATCCTAGATAAACTTGGAATGGATTCTTCTGAAATCGCTCGAATTGTCACTGCCATTGGTAACCACGATGAATCTACAGCAGTTCCAGTTTCACCATTAAGTGCCGCCCTCATTCTCGCGGATAAATCCGATGTTAGAAGATCAAGAGTCAGAAATAAAAACAAAGCGACTTTTGGAATTCACGATCGAGTAAATTACGCAGTTACAAAGAAAAAAGTAGAAATTGATATTGAAAACAAAAAGTATTCCTTGATTCTAGATATCGACACTAGTATTTGTTCAGTAATGGAATATTTTGAAATCTTTATGAATCGAATGTTACTTTGTCAAAAAGCGGCGCAATATTTAGATATCACTTTTAATCTAAATATAAATGGTATGAATATTATTTAGGCTTCTATATCTTATCCATTTTCCTTATTTTTAGTAATTACGCATGAAATCAAAAACCCATCGAAAAAGGCAGATAAATAGTCAAT
>CAMEOO010000015.1 GCA_945929875.1 uncultured Caryophanales bacterium | reverse complement strand
AAAAAATATTTTTAAATCCTAAATTTTGGGGTGTTAAATCCTAAAGACGGGATTTGCAAAATCGATCAAAGGAAGGATTAACAATAAATACCCTAAGGGATTAAGAAAAAAACTAGATTTAGCGTAAATTAATAATTTATTTATATTTTAAATAAAATTTATTTGCAAATAGAGTGATGATTTGATAAACTTAACAAGGTAAGCGAAATATCGCATCTTTTAAGGAGGTTAGAAAATGGCAAGAGTATGTCCAGTAACTGGAAAAGGACCTATCAGTGGTAATAAACGTTCCCACTCCTTAATAGCGACTCGTAGAAGATGGAATGTCAATTTACAACCAGTTAAAGTCAACATTAATGGACGTGTTGTAACAATGAAATTATCTGCACGCGCTATTAAGACATTAAATAAGTCAAGTAAAAAAGCTGCTTAATAAAAATAACTGCTCAACGCAGTTTTTTTATTTATAAAGTAAATATTATATAGTTAACAATCGCTAAGACGAATAATAAGACGTAGAATAAAATATTAATCCATTCGATGAAGGCTAATGGGAAAATCTTGCCTCGAGATAAATTTCCCTCTTCATCTTTTTTTAATACATACCAATTTTTTAAACTTGGTAAAAGAGCAATAAATAGTAGAATAACTGCAATGACAAAGCAAACTATTCCAAACCAAAGTGGGTAAAAAACAAAATTGGATCTAAAAGTAAAATATCCAAGAAGTGCGTAACTAATCACATTAAATATCATAAATAAGATACTGCTAACTAAATGAGCTTTGTAGCTTTTCATGTCGATAATAAATAGGCTTACTAATAGAAAACTATTAAAAATTAAAATTAAAGATAATATTTTCTCTATTAGATAATCTGATGAAATAAAAAATAAAACTAATGAATCAATTGAGCATATCCCACAAAAAAAAGCTAACGTGATTCGAAATATCAATGTTAATTTGTTAGATTGAGATTTCATTTCAAAAGGAAAATTAATTAAGAAATTGAATTTTTCCTTGTTACTAAAGTTATGGCAAATATATCCGATAATCATCGAGCAAATAAAGATTGTGATTAAAACAAAACTAATGTAAATCTCTTTCATTATTTTAATTTTTCAATCCTTTCTTTATAGTCATTACTTTTTAATATATAAGATCCAGATACTAGTATATCAACGCCTTTTTCTTTAACAAGAAGACTAGTCTCATCGTTGATTCCTCCATCTACTTCAATGGAATAATCTAAGTGATTTTCTCTTCTATAGCTAACTAATTTTTCAATTTTTTGCAAACTAGAAGGCATAAAGCTTTGCCCTCCTTTTCCTGGAACTACCGACATTACTAAAACTAAGCCAAAATTTTTTAACAATGGATATATTTTCTCCACTTCGGTCGATGGATTAATGACAATTCCTGGAACGATTCCTCTTTCTTTAATAATTTGTGAGTAATTAATTAATTCATCAAAGGATTTTGCTTCATAATGAATAGAAATATATTTCACGTGGTTTTTAGAAAACTTATCAATCATTCTATCTAAATCAAAACACATTAAATGAACATCTAAAATGTCATCATTGACATAATTAGATAGTATATCAATCTCATCTTCTAAAAATGATTTGTTTTCAACAAATTTTCCATCCATGACGTCAAAATGAATTAATGAAGCGCCACTAGAAAGTAAGGAAGAAGTTACTTCAATTAATCTATTTTTTTCTACTCCTAAAATAGAAGGGCTAATTAATACATCTTTCATTAAAATCGATCCTTTCTTAAAATTAATTCATCAGAAATGTCTAGGTAATTTTGATAATTTTCTGGATCTAATAATCCTTTTGATACTAACTCTTTAATTTTGCAACCTGGTTCATTTTTATGTAAGCAATTAGAATACTTACATTCATGATAATAAGAAGAAATAAGTGGAAAAGAAGAAGCTAAATCTTCTTTATAGATGTCAAGTTCTAAAGAAGAAAATCCAGGAGTATCACCGATAAATCCTTCCTCGTAAGGAAGAAGAATTACTTCTTTTGTTTGATGTTTTCCTCGACCTAATGAGGATGAATATTCTCCTTCTTTTCTTTCAAAATCCGGATCGATAATATTAATTAATGACGACTTACCTACTCCGGTTTGTCCCATAAAAGCGATGGTTTTATTTTTTATTTCATTTTTAATTTCTTCTAAACCTTCTCTAGTTTCTTTGGAAAAGCCAATTACTTTTATTCCTAAAAGTTCATATTGCTTTTTAATTTTTACAATAACTGATCTATCTTCAATTAAGTCAATCTTAGTTATTACTATCAATGGCTTGATTTTACTTAAATTTAATAAAGTTAGAAACTTGTCTAATAGATAACTAGAATAATTAGGTTTAACTAAGCTCATTACTACTATTCCTAGATCAATATTAGAGATTCGAGGTCTAATTAAAGAATTCTCCCTTTGATAAACTTCATTAAGAGTCATGTTCTCTAAAGATACTTCCACTTCATCTCCCACGAGAATTTTAATTTTTTTATGTTTTAAGATTCCAAGAGGTTTTACTTTAACTAACTGTTTATTTAAAGTATAAACATCGTAAACTCCTCCCACTAAAGAGACGACTTTCCCTCTCATTTTTTCTTACCAAATAATCTTTGGAAAAAGCTCTTTTTCTTGATGATTGATGGATCTCGAATAATTCTATCGATATCTTTTCTCATGTCAAAAGCACTCTTATATCTTGATGAAGGATTTTTTTCACATGCTTTATTAATGATTTTTTCCACGCATTGAGGAACTTTAGGATTAAACTTTCTAACCGAAGGCATTTTATCTTTAATGTGCATTAAAGCGACTGTAACTGGCGATTCATCATCAAAAGGAACTTTACCAGTTAATAGTTCAAAGAAAGTGATTCCTAGAGCGTAAATATCCGACTTAATTGAAGCGGGATTTCCTTGAGAAATTTCAGGCGCTAAATAATGAACGGAGCCAACAACCACTTCGCTTCGAGTAACTCTTGAAGCATTTTGAAATGTAGCAATTCCAAAATCGCCCAATTTGATAGTTGAATCGCTAGTGATATAAACATTTTGCGGTTTGATATCTCGATGAATAACTCCATGTTGATGAGCGTGAAGAACCGCAGAGCAAAGTTGATACATAATATCGCAAGCTTCTAGAACAGAAAATTTACCTCTAACGTTTAAAACATCCCTTAAAGTTTGTCCTTTAATTAATTCATTAACCATATATGGGCGACCTTCATAAGTACCGATATTAATGACCTTTACGATATTTTGATGATTCAAACTTGCGGCCGCGCGAGCTTCTCTTTCAAAACGAGTTAAGTTGACTGGATTTTTCATCGTATCTTCTTTGATGATTTTAATCGCCACTTCTTTTCTTGTAATTAAATCATCCGCGAGATAGACGCTAGCCATTCCTCCTTCGCCTAATAAGGATTTAATTTTATATCTTTCATCAATTATGTCTTGTAATTTCATTATTTTTCCTCCCATAAAGCGATTGCAATATTGTCTATACCACCATTAAGATTTGATAGGGCGACTAATTCTTCTACTTTTTCTTTCGCGCTTGTTTGTTTTTCTAATACATTTTTTACAATTTCATCTTCAACCATATTATATAAGCCATCGGAACATAATAATACTTTTTCAAATGGTTTTTTGATTATTTTTGTTGCGACGCTTAAACTTGGATAAGTTCCAAGAGCATTCATCAAGATATGTTTCTTAGGATGAGTCTTTTTCTCTTCTAAAGTAATTTTGCCTGTTTTATATAAAAATTCGACGTACGTTTGATCTTCGCTAATTTGAGTAAACTTACCACCATTATAGAGATAGCAACGAGAATCTCCAATATTACACATAACTAGATAATCTGAGGTTATCGCGACAAAGATTAACGTGGTTCCCATATCAGCGTATTCGATCAAGGAATTACCTAATATATTCACTTCTTTATTAGCTTTTTTGATTGCTTTTATCATGTAGTGTTTCAAGGTATTCTTCGATAAATATTTTTGCTTTTTTTCTAATTTTTCTTTTATCACTTTTAAAGCTAAAGAACTTGCGGTGTCACCTTTATTATGTCCACCCATCCCATCTAAAACAAGCATAAAAGTGATGTCATTAATTTCAAAGACATCACAGTTATCTTCATTTCTCTCCCTAATTTGTCCTTTATCTTTTAAAAAGTAATACATATTTATCCTCGTTGTTCTTTAGCTCTAAGTTGACCACACGCGGCATCGATATCGCTACCAAATTCTTTTCTAATAGTCGTAGTGACTCCATGCTTGATTAAATAATCCATAAAAGCGTGAACTTTATTATTATCCGCGCGTTTATATCCATTTTCATCTACTTGATTATAAGGAATTAAATTGACGTATGCGTAAGTAGGTTTAATTAATTCCACCAATTCTTTAGCGTGCTCTAGTGAATCGTTAACATCTTTAAGCATTATGTATTCGTAAGTTACTCTTCTTGAACTAAGCTTAATATATTCGCTTACAGCAGGAATCAATACTTCTAAAGGATAAGCCTTATTTATTTTCATTAATTTATTTCTTAATTCATTATTTGGAGCGTGCAAAGAGATCGCTAAATTGATTTGTAAACCCTCTTGGCCATACTTAATAATTTTATCAGGTATCCCACTTGTAGACACCGTGATGTGCCTTGCTCCAATTGCTAGAGCTTTTTGATTGTTGATAATTCTAATAAATTCCATTACATTATCATAATTATCAAAAGGTTCACCAGTTCCCATCACCACTACGTGAGTCACTCTCTCATTAGATTCTTTTAATAGATCATTTAAAACTAGAACTTCTCCAACCATTTCTTGAGGTTCAAGGTTTCTTTGTTTTTTTAATAGTCCAGAAGCGCAAAAGGAGCATCCCATATTGCAACCTACTTGGCTAGAAACGCATGCGACATTTCCATAATTATAACGCATCAATACCGTTTCTACTTTCGCGCCATCATTCATTTCTAAAAGGAGTTTGATAGTTCCATCACTTGCTACTTGCTTAATATAGACTTTAGGTTTATCTAAGCAAAACTCATTTTTTAACACTTCTCTAAAAGATTTAGAAATATCGCTCATCTTTTCAAAATCAGTCTCTTCTTTTTCATAAATCCAAGTGAAAAGTTGTTTAGCTCGATATTTAGTTTGACCCATGGTGAGCATCAATTCTTCTAATTTTTCTAAACTTAAACCATAAAGATTTATCATTTTAATTACCTAACTTTCTAAGTCTAGCGAAGTAAATGCCTTCGCCATTATATTGATAAGGAAAGATCATTTCTTCTTCAATCATCCCAAATTTTGGATTTTCAGATAAAAATTTTCTTACCAAAAGATAAGATTCTTTTTTGTTGAGAGTAGGAACGATGTAATCTAATTCGCCATCATTAGTTACATACTTACTAGCTTCTTTTAAAGTTTGATATTCTCTTTCTAATAGTGAATCTAAATCTTCTTTTTTCAAAGATAGAAGAACTTCTGGCTTTTTCCTAACTAATCCCAGTTCACTATTTTCTGGCATTACAATCACTCGATTATTGTCGCTTTGAACAAAAGTACATAGTAAATTTAAAGGACTTTCAAAAGCTTCAAAACTTCTAAATTTAAATTTAGATAGTACATTTTTTACATTAAGGTAATGTCCATAATCAAAGCAAGCAGCTCTTACTTTGCCAAGATCTGAGATACCAATACAAGTTTTAATCATAAAAGAAGGATCAAAATTACCGATTAATAAAATTTTTTCTCCTTGAATAATCTTTAAATCTTCTATCACTCTTTGAGTTGATTGATCAAGGACAAATACTTTACGATTAATAAATAGTTCTTCTTCATAGAGTTTTTTCTTTCCAACATATAAATAAGAAGTATCAGTCGTCGATGTCTTTTCAAAATCAGGGTTAGTGATTTCATCCACTAAAAGTTCATTCGCGCATAAAGAAATAGGAAATGCTTTTCTACTAGAAACGATTGATTTAAAAGTATTCCTCGTTCCAAAATGCTTTCTCATCATGGAAACGATCCATTCAGGATAAGAATAGTTTAGACTAATTTTCTTTATGAAATTATCGTTAAATACCTCTGGGAGAAAGGTAATGTTATCCTTTAATTCTTTTAGCATATTAGAGACTAATTCTTTATCAATTTCTATCTTATTTTGCTCTAAGCTTTCTAGTAACATTTTTTCAATTTCAACAAAGTTGATATTTCTTGCGTATCGATAAAAACTAAGAGAAAGAACTAGATAATCAATTGTAGTTTCATCTAGAGTTACTCCCTTTAAATAACGCTTAACTTCCCAAGCTAAAAAGTAGTAACGATTTACTGAAGCCTTTAAAGCATCTTTAACCGGATTAACTAAAGAAGAATCGATTTCTTTAGAACTTATTTTTTTGTTTAAAAGATAACTAAATGTTACTTCCTTTTTTTTCAAACTAGTCAATTGATTATAAGTATAGTCTAAAATATTCATAAATTACTCCCTTAATTTATTTTTTTGTTAAATCATCGAAACTATTAGGTTCATCATCTTCATCGTCTTTAAATCCGAAATCTTTAAAGATGTTTCCAGTATAGATTTCTTCTTCACTATATGAGATATTTTCATCGTAATCTTCTTCTTGCTTTTCGTTTTGCGCGGTCAAGTATCTTGGATAATCCTCATTGACGCTTAAATATGAATTTTCATCTTTAAAATAATTAAAGTAGACAAAAGCGTGCAAAGAATAATCCTTGCTAGTTTTTAAAAGATAATCCGCAAGTTCTTTTTGATGCACTTTTAATTTTTCATCCATTTCCACTTTAATTAATAAATTGATGGAAGTTTGCTCGTGCCCTTTATAAAAAACAAAAGAATCGTAACTTGTAAAGACGACTTCTTCTTCATCGATATTTAATATTTTGCTCACTTGAGAATGGATTTTTGCATTTAATTCTCCAACTAAATACAAATCTAGTCCAATATAAGAAATAATTACCATTATTTTTTCCTCCGTTTTTATTATACATTAATTTTGTAAAAATTAAATTAATAATCATTATCTGGATCGACATTTACTTTAATTTGCAAAGAGCTTCGTTTATTAACGATGTTCATAAGTTCAATTAGAGGCTCTTTTACGTCGAGAATGTCTTTATATTTTATCAAAAATTTTCTTTGAAATTTACCATTAATTTTGCTGATATATGGTTCACTTGGGCCGATTACTTCAACCATTTTATTAGCAAATTTTGCTTCTAAGATATTCTTTATTTCAAAGCAAGAATCAATTAGATAGTCTTTGTTTTTACTAGAAAGAGTAATCAATATCAAATAGTAATAAGGTGGATTGTGATTTAATTTTCTCACTTTCATCTCTTCGTTAAAAAAACGAGAATAATCTTGAATAGAGCTATCGTAAATCACATAATTTTTTGGACTATAAGTTTGGATGATGGCTTCTCCACTTTTATCTTTTCTTCCTCCCCGGCCAATAGCTTGGGTAATAAGAGAAAAAGTTCTTTCACTCGATCTAAAAGAAGGAATATTTAATCCAAGATCCGCAAGAATGATTCCAACTAAGGTGACAAAAGGAAAATCGTGTCCCTTGGCTATCATTTGGGTTCCAATTAAAATATCTAGTTCTCGATTTTCAAATAGATCTAAAATTTCTTCAAGTTTATTTTTGCTACTAGCCACATCAGAGTCGATTCTTCCTACTCTTGCTTCTTTAAATAATTTTGTGGTTTCTTCATATACTTTTTCTGTTCCAAAACCGATCTTATAAAACTTAGAGTTTCCACATTTATCGCATTTTTTAGGGACATAATCAACAAATCCGCAATGATGGCACTTTAACATTTCATCAGTTTGATGATAAGTTAATACCACCCCACAATTTGGACATTTAATCACTTTATTACATTTTGAACATTGAATATATGGAGCATAGCCTCTTTTGTTTATTAATAGAATAACTTGTTCTTTTTTTATTAATCTGTCCCTTATTTTTTCTCTTAATTGTTTAGAAAAAATAAATGAATCATTATCGATGTTAGAATAATTTGACATATTGATTATTTGAGTTTGAGGAAGTGGAGAAGAATTAAATCTTTTAGTGAGATATAATTGATGATAAACTCCTTTTAAGGCTCTTGCTTTAGTTTCTAAAGAAGGAGTAGCACTTCCTAAAACTAGTTTAAAGCGATGATACTTTTGTCTTAATAAAGCCACTTTTAATGCATGATAAAAAGGAGAATTATCTTGTTTATATGATTCAACGTGCTCTTCATCGATGATCACTAGCCCAATATTATCTAGTGGGGCGAAGATGGCACTTCTTGCTCCAACTACAATATTTACTTTATTTTGGCTAATTAAACGATATTCATCGTATTTTTCACTCGCGCTTAATCCTGAGTGAAGGATTGCAATATGATCGAAACGTTGTTTAAATCTCCTCAACATATTTTTAGTTAAAGAAATTTCTGGAACTAGCATTAGTACCGTTTTCCCTTTTTCGATAAAAAATCTACTAGCTTGAAGGTAAACTTCCGTCTTTCCACTTCCAGTTACTCCTTCAAGAAGATATGTCGAATAATCTTCTTCACAAATTGAATCTAACGCTTTTTTTTGTTCATCGTTTAATAAATTATCACTAGTTTTTGCTACTTCTTGTTGAACTAAGCGGATCTTTTCTTTTAAGACAAATTCAATTTTCTTTTTTTCGTATAAAGCTTTAACTAAATTAGGTTTTAAGTCTTTTTTTAAGACTTCGTCATTTTGACTTAAAAAGCGAACTAATTCTACTTGCTTTGGAGTTAATCCATATTCATCTTTATCGATGAGTTTCACATAAGTATCATAACTAATTTTTGGCTTAGATAAAGCGGATTTTTTTGGTTTTAAGGAAGGAGGTAACATCGCTTGATAAACGCTAATTAATGGTGAAAAATAATAATCGCTGATATCTTTAGCTAATTTTTGAAGTTCGTCATTTAATAAAGGAACTTCATCGATAACTTCCTTAATTGGTTTAATTACATAGATTGATTCTTTTTGATATTCTTCTATCGATTTTTGATATTCCTTAACGTTAAGCACGTATCCGACAATATCCTTATGATTAAAATTAACTAATACCCTAATTCCTGGTAATAGTTTTTTTTCTCCTTCATAAAAATAAGAAAAAGTTCGATCTAACGAACTTAAACCATATTCAATTAATACCTCGAGAATTTGCATATTATCTACTATTTAACTTTGCTTTAATGATATCTCTAATTTCATCGCTTGCTCGATAAATATTATCATTTAAAACATTATATTGGTAATTACTTTTTAAATTGATTTCTCTTTTTGCTTTATTTAATCTTTCTTGAATAATTTCTTCTTCTTCGCTTCTTCTTCCTCGAATTCTCTTTTCAAGTTCATCTAAGGAAGGTGGAAGTAAAAAGATTGAAACAACTCCATCGTCATCTTTATATTTTGATAAAACTTGCTTTGCGCCTTCCACTTCAATTTCTAAGAAGACATTTTTCCCTTTTTTACGAAGATTTTCCACATAATCTTTAGGGGTTCCATAATAATTTCCCACGAATGTCGCGTGCTCTAAGAATTTATCTTCTTCAATTCCTTTTAAAAACTCTTCTTTAGAAACGAAAAAATAATCGACCCCTTCGATTTCCTTTGCTCTTGGAGGTCTAGTAGTCATTGAAATTGAATATGCTAAGTTAAGCGATTTGTCTTTAAAAATTTGTCTTCTAACTGTTCCTTTACCTACGCCAGAAGGCCCTGATAAAACGATCAACAATCCTTTTTTCATTCATCTACCTCTTTTTTTATTTTGTTAACATAATTCTACTATCCAATATCTTTTTTTTAAAGAAAAAAAACACAAAACCTCTAAAAAATTGATATTTGTGATAAAATATAGAGGGTGAAAATTATGGCGATATCAAATTTTACATTAGAAAGAATCTATAATGAATATAAAAACAAATTAACTGGAGTAAAAATAAGTAAAATCGTTAAAATTTCTGATTATGATTTTTCTTTTATTTTATATAGTAAAAAGCAAGAAAGTTTGATTATTTCTCTTGAACCATTACACCCATATTTTCTAATATCTTCTTCTTATTTTAAAACATTAAATGAAACTAATATCTTCGTTAATAATTTAAAAAAATATTTTGAAAATGGAACTATCACAAGCATTGAAAAAAGAAAAAACGATCGAGTTATAATTCTAGTGATTAAGAAGATAACATCAACCTATCAAACTATCACTAATAAATTAATTATCGAATTGATACCCCATCGAACAAACGCGATCATTATCGATGCAAACGATATTATTATCTCCGCGTTAAAGATGTCTTCTTCTTTAGATGATAGTCATTTAATTGTAAAAGGACTTACCTATAGATTTAATGATGCTCAAGATAAAACAATTACTAAGAATGATACTTTAGATTCCTTAAAAGGAAAAATTGGCGTTACTTTATATAAAGATATTCTCTATCGAATTGAAAAAGAAAATGATACTCTTGAAAATATCTTAGAGGAAATAATTAATAGCAAAGAATACTTTGTTTACAATAACGATATTCTTTCAATTGCTCTTCATAGCCTTCCTTCTAAAAAGATTTCATTAAATGAAATATCAAAAATCTATGAAGAAAGAGAAAATGCAAAATATAAGAAAGATCACTATGATGAAATATTTCATCTAGTGAAACATAAACTAAAAGGTTTGAGAAATAAACTAATAAATCTAGGAAAAGACTATTCAAAAAATCAAGATAAGAGTTCATTCGTAGAAATAGGAAATCTTCTTTTTATGAATCAAGATCTCTATCAAAAAGGATCTAAAGAGATAAATATCGATGGACAAGTAATTCCTCTTGATGAAAAACTCGATTTAGTAGGAAACGCAAAGAAATATTTTAAACAATATCAAAAATCTAAAGTTGCTCTTGTCGAATTAAAAAAGCAAGAAGAATTAACCTTAAACAAAATTGATTTCTTTGAAAAGATTGAAAATCAATTAGAATTTGCTTCTTTAGAAGATATGAATGATATCATCGAAGAATTAAAGGAAGAAGGATATCTAAAGAAAGATAAAAAAAAGACTCAAAATAATAAAAAAGAAAAAGTCTACAATCCTAAAATTATTAATTTTCAAGGTACAAAAATTGGTTTTGGATCTTCTAGTTATCAAAACGAATATCTAACGTTTACCTTAAGTAAAAAGGAAGACTATTTTCTTCACATCAAAGATTACCATGGTCCTCACGTAATCATCTTTTCTCCCTCACCAAAAGATGAAGAGATATTATTTGCCTCTGAAATATGCCTTTATTATGCAAAAAAGAGCTCTGGAGAAGTCTACTATACTCAAAGAAAAAATGTAAAAAAGGTTCCTTCTTCAAGAGGAAAAGTCAGTTTTGATAAATATCAAGTTATCTTTATTAATCAAATTAGAGAGGAAACGATCTCTTATCTTAAAAATTTAGAATAATTAACTAATTGTACCATTTTCTAATAATGATAAATATTCATCGCAATTTGAAGAAGAAAAAGAAACGTCATCATTTTTAATTTCTAATTTATTATTACTTATTGAAGGATCAATTTTAACATAAATATTGCTATTAAAATCTTCCATGAATGGCTTTAAATAATATTTCATCTCATCATTTAATTCTACATCATTTGTATAGTAGATAATTCCTTTATCGATTTCTTCTTCAGTAAATATAAAAGAAGGATCTTCTACCTTTTCAATAACTAATTTGTCTTCATCTTTTATTGTTTTAGAATACTTTTTGTTAGAAAGTTTGATATTTTTCTTAAAGAAAGGAGAAGAAATATCTTTTTGCCCATAACCTAATGCATATTTATAAACCTTTCCTTCAGAAATTAAAAGAATAAGTGGGACAGAAATAACGATGTCATCTTCTTTATACTTGATGTAACTAGCTCCACTTGGAGAAATCGATTCAATAAATTTTTCACTTTCATAAACTCGATTGCTAGGAGCTTGAAAAGAGTAAATCTTTAATGAAGTTTCCTTAATAAAATCTAATAAGAATTGTTCTTTAGTATATTGACATACTTTACAGGTAGGTGAATTTACATAAACTATTAAATGATCATTTGAATTCACTTTTTCTTTGAATTCATCTAAAGAAAGATCCACTAGTTGACGCTTAAGAGAAAATTCTACGACAAAAGTTCCTTTTGGTGAACAACTTAATAAAGCAAAAAGTAACATAACACAAAATAAAGAAGACATTATCCTTTTTACTTTTTTCATTTTTTATTTTCCTCTTCTAAAAATTCTTCACCTTTTATAGTTTCAAAAGTCGATAAGCCATAAAAGTCTTGTTGCCTTAACGCTTCGTAAACCACTATGCTGACGGAATTTGATAAATTCAAACTTCTCGCATTGATTGCCATAGGAATTCGCATTAAGTGATCTTTGTGCTCTCTTAATATATCGTGAGGTATACCACTTGATTCTCTTCCAAACATAAAATAGTAATCTTCGCTTGGATCGGATAAATCATATTCGCTGTAGGATTTATTCGCGTATCTAGTTACATAGTAAATAGTTATATTAGGATTCTTAATTAAAAAATCTTCATAGCTATCATATTGAATAATTTCTACTTCTTTAATATAATCCATACTCGCCCTTAAAAGAGACTTTTCTTCTAAAGAAAAGCCTAATGGCTTAATTAAATGTAATCTTCCTCCAATCGCCATTGCAGTTCTAATAATATTCCCGGTATTTTGAGGAATCTCTGGTTGAAATAAAACAATGTTGATCATTTTTATCCTCGATTTCTATAAATAATATCTTTTACTCTCTTGTAATATCTAAAAGTTCATCCTTTACTCTTTTATCGACGCATTCAACTAAGCAAGTATTAGTCATCGCATTACTTCTAAAATGAATGGCAAAAGAATAAATGTCATGTTTTTTTCTTAAAGGAGTAGTAATATCTTCTACGCCAATAATCTTATTGCTTAAGAAAATAGTTTTTACTTGATTAAACCCTCCATGATAGACACAAACTCGATTGTTTTGTATTCCTATACCTTCAAAATTGAATTTGATTCTTGAGTCAATCAAGATAAACATCAAACTAATCAAGTAAACTATTAATACGCTAAGTGAAGAAATAATTACTCCATTTGTCATATTCAAACTAGCAAAAATAGCAACTAAAACTATTAAAGTTACTATAAAAAAGATTGAAGTTCCTAATAATCTCCAGCTGAATAAAGAGAAATAGCTCTTGCTTCTAGCACTTCTTTCAATTGGTTTATATTCTTCTCCTAGTATCTTATCGATTAATGGCTCTACTTCGTCTATTCTACAAAGAGGAATTAAAACGCTTCTAATAGAATTATTTTGATTTGAATCGTTGCTAGCTACTCCATATCCGATTACCTCTATATCGATAGTTGCATAATGAAATAATCTTTTAAAAAAACTGTTTCTTATCTTTATCGCTTTAATTCTTTCAAAAGCAAAACTATTAGTATTCTTTACAAATAAACCATATTTAATTTCAAGAGCATCCTCTTTCTTATATAGAGCAAAATCGTGATAAGTAAAGAATGAGGAAAGAACGCTGATTCCAAATGATAAAATCGTAGCTCCAATAAATACAAGAATAAAAATAGCAATTATCTGATTGATTGGAGTGGAAATAGATTCTTCAATATGTTCTTCAAAAATAGAAAGTCCTATCATACAAATAAATACAAAGAATATGACAAAGAACATAATGATTGAATTAAAGAAACCATTAAGGAATTTACTTTTTGAAGAAAGGTGATATAGGCTCTCTTTATTTTCTTTTTCAGAAATCTCTTCAGATGCTGTGCCTACATTTCCTTTTTGCCTATCCTTAATATCTTTCATCAATTTCTCAACCATTTCATCTGTTTCAATCAAAAGAATTTCTGCACTGTGGGCGGTATTTGTCGAGCCAGAATCGATTAGTAAATATGATATTTTAAATAGTTTTTGAATAATTCCTTGTTTTTTATTTACTGTATGAATCTTGTGATACTCCAAAAAAGATTTCTTTTTAAATAGAACTCCTCTAGTAGCAATTATTCCTTTATCGGTAAATTCATATCCTGAAGTTCTTTGATAAAGATAATAATAGACAAGCATACATAGGTAAACCACAAGAAAGATTCCTAAGCCTACAAGAGCAATAATTCTCATAGCATTAATATCTATTTCTTCTGTTTCGCTTATTTCTCCTATAATAGAAAAAACATAGAATGCATAGATGAAGATACATAATAAAAAGCTACTAAATGCTTTATAAGGAATTAATTTCTTTGTAAATTTATTCATCTTTTAATTCCTCTAGTCTAGTATATAATTTATTTTCTAATTCATCGATCATCATTTTAGCTTCTTCATTAGCTAAGCCATTGATGATATAGTTGCTTCCTGCGGTAGAAATAAGCACGCTAGATAGCTTAAAGATCATCATGATTGGCCCTTGTACTAAATGAAGGTCTTGAATCTGACAAATTGGTACGATAATTCGATGTCTAAAGATGATGCCTTTATTAATATAAACTCTTTTTTCGTCCCTGCCGTAGGTATAAAAATGATATCTTAATATAGGAATAGCTACGCATAAACCTACAGTAATTAAGCTAATTACCCCGCCTATGACAATAGCAAGAATTTTACCTTCATTAGGTATTGCAAAACATAATACAATGTAAGCAATTAATACTGGTAAGATTATAAATAAAGTTCTAATTAACCAAACAAATAAAACTTTCCTATCCAATTTTTTAAGTTCCATTTATTTTTCCCCCTGACATAATAATTATAGAGGAATTTTAAGTGTTTTTGTATATTATTTACTAGCTTTATATCCTTGATTGTTGATTTTTTGAATTAATTCATCAACATCAAGTTCATTTTGGTAAACCACTCTTAACTCCTTATTTTCTAAACTTGCTTCACAAGAAATGACATTACCAAAAGAAGAAGCACAATCTTCTACTCTTTTTTTACAATGTGAACACATCATTCCTTCAACCTTAATTACTAGTTCTTTTTCCATATTTTCTTTTTCTCCTTCTTTTTTATTATTATTTTTCTTTATATTGAATAAATTAATAGTTAAAGCATTTAAAACCACAAAGACGCTAGAAAAGCTCATTGCTAGAGAACCAATCATTGGGTTGAGCTTGATACCAAGTGAATAATAGAATATTCCTGAAGCAAGAACTATTCCAATACAGTTATAGAAAAATGCCCAAAATAGATTTCCTTTGATCGTATTTAATACTCTTTTACTTAAATTAATTACATTTATCACATCTAGTAGATCATTTCTTAATAAAACGATATCGCTAGATTCTAAAGCGATGTCACTTCCTGAACCGACGCTAATGCCAAGATCAGCGCTAGAAAGGGCTAAGGCATCATTTACTCCATCTCCTACCATTGCTACTAGATGCTTAGAATCTTGTTTTAAAGAAGTGATGATTTTTTGTTTATCTTGAGGATAAACTTCACTTATAACTTGATCTATTCCCACTTCTTTAGCGATATTATTAGCCACTATTTTATTATCTCCAGTAAGCATAATCACTTCTATATTCATCTTTTTTAGTTTAGATATTGCATCTTTTGAAGTTTCTTTAATAGTATCTTTAACTAGTATATAGCCAACTACTTGGTCATTTTTAGTCACAATTAATGGTGTATTTCCTTTTTTAGAAAATTCTTCAATTTTAAAAATAATATCATGATTATTATTCTTTATTAAGTCTAATACTCTTTGATTACCTAAGTAATAGATATCTTTTCCAATAGTTCCTTTAATTCCTACCCCTTCAATAGATTCATATGAATCGATAGGAATAAGCTTAGCATTATTTTCTTTACAATAAGTAATTATCGCTTTAGCAAGAGGATGCTCAGATTGATTTTCAAAAGAATAAACTATATCTATTAATTCTTCTTCATTAGAAAATTCAACTACTTGAGGTAATCCATTAGTAATGGTTCCAGTTTTATCTAACACTATTTTTTTTATTAAATGAGCTTTCTCTAAAATTTCAGCATTTTTTATTAATAGTCCATTTTCCGCACCCTTACCCGTTCCAACCATAATGGCCACTGGAGTGGCTAGCCCCAAAGCACATGGGCAAGAGATTACTAAAACTGAAATTGCAAAGTTAAAACTTAATTCAAAATTCTTACTATAAATTAAATTGCCTATTAGGGTAATTAAACTTAGGAGGAAAATTAAAGGAACAAAGATCCCAGAGATCTTATCCGCTAATTTGGAAATTGGAGCTTTAGAATTACTAGCTTCTTCTACTAGTTTAATAATGTTACTAATCGAAGAATCTTGATTAGTTTTCTTAGCTCGTATTTTAATATATCCTGAATTTGAAATAGTAGAGGAAAAGACTTCGTCTCCTTTAGCTTTATAAACAGGAATACTTTCTCCAGTAATATTAGATTGATCTAAAGAGCAAGAACCTTCAATAATAATTCCATCAACTGGAACTTTATCACCTTTTTTAACTATTAGAATATCATCGATATTTACTTCTTCAATTGGAATTAGTTCTACTTCTTCACCATTTTCTCTTAAAGCAGTTTTAGGAGCAAGCTCCATTAACCTAGTAATAGCTTTCGTTGTTTTTTTCTTAGATAGACTCTCTAAATATTTTCCTAAACTAACAAGAGTTAAAATCATGGCTGAAGATTCAAAATAAAGGTTTTCATGATACCTTTTTACCATTTCCATATCGTTATTTTTTAAGCCGATGGCCATCATGACAATTGAAACAAGTCCATAAATTAAAGAGGCAGAAGATCCAATAGCAATTAAAGAATCCATATTAGGATTTCTTTTTATTATTTTTTTAATTCCAGAGATAAAATATCTTCGATAAATAATTAATATCGGTATAGTAAGAAATAATTGTACTAAAGCAAAATAGACACTATTTTCATGTCCTAATAAAAATGAAGGCAAAGGTAAATTAACCATGTGTCCCATTGACACATACATCAAAATAATAAGCAAAGAAAAAGAAATGATTAGCTTAAATAATTCCTTATCTTTTTTCTTTGAAAGAACTTTCTTTTCTTCCTTTATTTGAGCCTTATAGCCAATACTATCAACTGTAGAAATAATTTTTTGAATTGACAACTTACTTTCATCAAATTCAACATTCATAGTATTAGTTAGCAAATTGACATTGCACGATAATATACCATCAAGATTCTCTATTGCTTTTTGAATGTGAGACTGACAGCTTGAGCAAGTCATACCAATGATGTCAAAAATCTGTTTCATTATTGAAATCTCCTAAATAAATCAACAATCTCATCTACAACTTCTAAATTGCCTTCTTGAATATTTTCTATTAAACAAGAATGCATATGCTTATCTAATAACAAATTGGCAAGGCTTTTAACAGATTTGTCAATCGCTGATAGTTGAATTAAGATATCATCGCAATAGCGATCTTCTTCTATCATTTTTTTTACACCATTCATTTGTCCTATCAATCGATTCATTCTAGTTATCAATGTTTTCTTTTCTTCTTCACTTCTTTTTTTAGTTTTTACTGAGCAAGAACAATTATCCATACTTTTCACCTCAAAAACAATATACCCCATACGGGTATATAATTTCAATAGTTTTTATAGATAATATTTTTTACATTGCCTTATATTTAAATAATTCCTGTAATAAAAATTTCAATTCCAATTAATATAAGGATGATTCCACCGAGGATTTCAGCTTTTTTCCCAAGTGCATCTCCAAACTTTTTTCCAATAATAACTGCAGCAAAACTGATTAATGCTGTTACTACCATAATAATTGAAGAGCAAATTATCGCATCGGAAACCACATAATCTGCGAAAGTAAATCCAACTGATAAAGCATCGATAGAAGTAGCAATAGATTGTATAAATAAAGAAATAAACGTCAATTTTACTATCTTTTCTTCGTTTTCTTTTTCTTTTTTTAATCCTTCATATACCATTTTTCCTCCGATGAAACCTAGTAATAATAAAGCAATCCAAGGAATAAATTTCTCAATAATAGATAATATAGCATGCCCAATAAAATAGCCAATCAAAGGCATTATCCCTTGAAATAGTCCAAACATAAACGCAATCAAGATAATCTTATTTATCTTCATCTTTGGTTCTCTCATCCCATTTGCCATACTAACAGCGCACGCATCCATTGCTAGTCCAATTCCTAATAAAATACTCTTTAAATAAAATTCCATATTTCTTTCTCCATAAAATAAAAGGCTCACGTTTAAAAAATTAGAAAACATTTCTATTCTTTTAAACGTAAGTCTCATTCATTAAGGTTAAACCTGGACTCGTCCAGTATGTAGGTTAACCACGAATTAATCGCAAACTACTCCCTTACTTTGATTAATATATCATAAACAAAAAAGAAAGCCAAAGCTTTCTTACAAATTACATAATTTTTCCGGATCGTAGAAACAATGATTTTTAAATCTTCCTTGAAGTATCCCATACCAATCTTTTTTACACGGTTTTCCTTTTCCTGGATTTTGAAAGTAAAGGGCACTATAAGCAGGTTCCGCTCTCCAAAATTTAATACAATCTAAAGCTAATTTCCTTTCTTTTGAAGTAGCTTGCGAAGTAAATAATTTAATTGTCGTCCCTTCGAATTGCTTTTCCTGCATGACAGCATCATATACCGTAGTAATCTTTTTAAAAGGTTTACAAGCATATACAACTCTATTAACTACAACATTACCAACCAATTTCATTCCAAACATCCCTTCTCCGATTGCTTCCGCGCGCATAATTCTACCTAGTACGTCAACATCTACATCTCGATACCTAACTCTCATAACATCACCTAGGCTAGTATATGAAATAATAATTAGAGTGTTATTAATTAATAGAGCAAAAAGAAAAGGAAGCTAAGCTTCCTTATCAATCATAATAGAATCAATTAGTTCCAAGAACCATTTACTTTATTTCCAGTTCCCCAAGATATAATCTTATATGTTTTTCCGTCGTTACCTTCTATCATAAGATCTTCAGTTTGATTCCACCTATTATCCCAATTATTTTCAAGAGCAGATCCATCCATTCTACAGAAAATAATTGTAGTATATTTAGCGACTTGTTCTTTTGTTAATGTTAAAGTACAAACATCATTATTATCTTCAAGACTTACCCATTCACTATTTGGTCCGCCACATAGATAAACAGCATATCTTTCATCATTTCGAGCTAAAGCACTAAAATCAAAAGTTAACGTAACTGCTGTTACATCGCTAGGGTCAGGTGCTGGTGCATCCATATATACTTTATCTTGTGCATTTACAAAGAATGTATGTTCTCCTGCTACTTTTACTGTATATTCTGTTCCGGTGTATGCTCCTCCTTCTAGGGCTTTTCCATCACCTAAAACTACTACTTTATCTCCAGCCTTTAGTGTTAATTTAAATTTTGCATGGTTCTCTTCATCAGGAATTAGGGTAATTGCTGTATTTTCTCCATTTACTGTTACTGTATATACTGTTGTAACTGGCGCTAAAGGGGAAGTAACGTATACTTGTCCTGATTTATTTACATAGACTTTGTGTGTTCCTGCTACTGTACATACAAATTCAGTTCCAGGTCCTTCTCCTATTGTCAACGCAGTTCCATTATTTTTAACTACTAGTTTGTGTCCAACTTCTAATGTAATAGTAAATGCTTTTGCATTGTCTCCTAATTCTAGTTTTCCTAAACTAGATTCTTCTACTAATGCACCATCTACTGTTACTGTATAACCTACTTGTACTGGTTCAGCTGGTGCATCCATATATACTTTATCTTGTGCATTTACAAAGAATGTATGTTCTCCTGCTACTTTTACTGTATATTCTGTTCCGGTGTATGCTCCTCCTTCTAGGGCTTTTCCATCACCTAAAACTACTACTTTATCTCCAGCCTTTAGTGTTAATTTAAATTTTGCATGGTTCTCTTCATCAGGAATTAGGGTAATTGCTGTATTTTCTCCATTTACTGTTACTGTATATACTGTTGTAACTGGCGCTAAAGGGGAAGTAACGTATACTTGTCCTGATTTATTTACATAGACTTTGTGTGTTCCTGCTACTGTACATACAAATTCAGTTCCAGGTCCTTCTCCTATTGTCAACGCAGTTCCATTATTTTTAACTACTAGTTTGTGTCCAACTTCTAATGTAATAGTAAATGCTTTTGCATTGTCTCCTAATTCTAGTTTTCCTAAACTAGATTCTTCTACTGCTGCCCCATTAACTAATACTTTATAGCCTACTTCTACTACTGGGTCATCTGGTTCAATAACAGAAACAGTATAATCATCTTTTACTTTAAATGTATGCTTTCCTTCTTTAGTTGCAGTAAATTCTTTTAATAATGTAGTACCACAATATATGTAAACTTTATCATCAATTGCTAAGGTGACCTCTTTTGGTGAACTTAGCATTTCAACTTCTCCTTCACCCACTTTAATTTTGCATGAAGGATTAGTTACATATACTTGTCTAGATTTATTAACATAAACAGTATGTGTTCCTGAATATATAACAGTTAATGTTGTTTCACTAGTATCTCCAATAGTTAATTCAATACCATTATTCTTTATAGTGATTGTACTACTCGCTTCTAAATCTACTGTAAATGCATATAAATTTGTTTCTCCAGCAGAAATTGACTTAATTATTTTATTTTCTCCATCTGCTTCTAAAGTAAATACATTTTCAAATCCTGATACCCATACTGAATATCCACTTTCATAGACTTTAAAGTAAATTTCCGCTTCTTCTTTAGTGGTTAATACACTGAAGACTCCTGTTTTTGAATCACAAATAACATTATTTCCTTTCCACATATCTCCAGCGCCTATATTACCTTTGATTTCTGTTCCATTATATGTGAATACTAATTTTTGCCCTGCTGTTAAATTTGTCGCTGTGAATTTATATTGTTCAACCCATTCATCTTCTGCACCTTTAACTGTTGCTTCCATTAATACAGCTTCTGCTTCACCAACTGTAACTTTTGCATGATGTGGAGCTACTGGATATACTACTCCATCTTTTACATAGAATATGTGAGTCCCTGCTATTTCACAAGTGAAAGATTCTCCAACAGCTGTATTATTATTCTTAATTACAACTACATCATCAACTACTAGATCGAGACTAAATGCAAATTGATTGCCATCTAAAGCAACTTCACCAAGATCTGCTTTGTCAACTACATGTCCGTTTAATTCTACTGTATAACCTACTTCTACTACAGGTGCTTGATAGCCTTCTACCCATACTGAGTATCCGCTTTTCCATACTTTGAAGTAAATGTTTGCATTTTCTGCGTCGTTAACAACCAATAATTTACCTTCCTTTAATGCAACATTATTACCTTCACCTTCTGTGCCAATATTTGTTGAAATTGCTTTTCCATTATATGTGAATACTAATTCTTGTCCTGCTGTTAAACTTGTTGCAGTGAATTTATATTGTTCTTCCCATGTATCTTCTTCACCTTTAACTGTTTCTTCCATTACTACAGCTTCTGCTCCGCCGATTGTTACTTTTGCTTGGTGAGGCGCAACAGGATATACTACTCCATCTTTTACATAGAATATGTGAGTCCCTGCTATTTCACAAGTGAAAGATTCTCCAACAGCTGTATTATTATTCTTAATTACAACTACATCATCAACTGCTAGATCGATACTAAATGCAAATTGATTGCCATCTAAAGCAACTTCACCAAGATTTGCTTTGTCAACTGCATTTCCGTTTAATTCTACTGTATAACCTACTTCTACTACTGGTGCTTGATAGCCTTCTACCCATACTGAGTAACCTCCATCATTCCAAGCTTTTAAGTAAATACTAGCCTGCGTTGCATCGTTGATTACTACTAAAGAACCATTTACTGATTTTAAGTTATTATTTCCTTTATCTTCACCAATTTTTGTTACTATTTCTCCAGCGTGAGTGAATACTAAAACATCACCTGCGTGAACGTCTGCAACATATTTATATTGTGCAACTTGTGTTGGGAATAAAGGATCAGTATCGACTTCTTCCATTTCTACTGGATTTGCTGTTCCAATTTTAATTGTGCTCTTAACATTTACTTCACTAGATCCACTATCGGAAGAAGTGTCATTTGAATCTTCACTTGAAACTACTTCACTTGAAGGTTCACTTGATGGTTCTTCACTTGAAACTACTTCGCTTGAAGGTTCACTTGATGGTTCTTCACTTGAAACCACTTCACTTGAAGGTTCGCTTGATGGTTCATCGCTTGAAACTGCTTCACTTGAAGGTTGTTCGCTAGTAGCTTCAGAAGTGCTACTATCTTCGCTAGAGGTTGAGTCACTAGTACCTACCGTTGATTCAGCTTCGCTAGTAGAGTTACTAATCGATTCTGAAATAGATGTTTCTGAGCTAGGAACTATTGAACTAGGATTTTTTCTTTTTGTACAAGAAGATACTCCTAACAATATGACTAAAGCACTGATACTTAAAGTCATTACAAAAGATTTTCTTTTCATATAATTTCTTACCTTTCCTATATATGTAAATTGTATATCTCTATATAATCAATATCAACAAAAAATGAAAGCGCTTCCAACTTTTTTGCTAAAAAATTGCTGAAAAAAGCTTCTAAACTTTACCTTCATCACTATTCACACAATGTCTAATCACCTTCTTATTGCATTTATCAAGTAAATTGTAGATTCCATGATAATTTAGTTCAATCGATGAAGAAAAAAAACAAATCAACACAAATCGGCATTTATCTATAATAAAAAGAAAATGATTTAAAATAAAAATAATAAAAGATATAATTATTTTGTTTTAGAAAGGAGCATGCAATTAAGCATATTCACATTATGGCAGCTTTATATTTTGTTTTATATTTTATTCTTGCCGGAGCTTTAGTATTCTTATCAAATAAATTAGGTCAATATATCGATTTATTAGACAAGAAAACCAAAGTTTCAGGTGCTTTTCTTGGAGGAGTGCTTCTTGCCGCGGTAACTTCTCTTCCAGAACTATTTACTTCCTTTTCATCTATTATTCTATTTAATGAAAAAGAATTAGTCATCGGGAATGTTTTAGGATCAAATCTATTTAACGTGTTAGTTTTAGGTGGTTGCTTAATTATTTTCTTTAATACTTTTAGAAAGTCAAAAATTGATTATAAATCACATTTTTCGACTTTTCTAGGATTAGGAATCATCTATGGATTAATGTGCTATGGAACATTTGTTCCAAGAGAGTTTCAACCTCAACCAGAATCTTGGCCAATCAACTTTATATGTGTATTTATACTAATTACATATGGGTTAATCGTTTTCTTCCAGCCAAAACAAGAGGAAAAAGAGGAAGAAGAAAAAGAGGATGTCTCTCCATTAAGTGTTAAGCAAATCATCATTCGCTTTACTATCTGTGCCATCCTTCTTGTTGGAATTTCAATTTTGATAACCTATGTAACTACTCTTCTTCAAGATGAATTACATCTTGACGCAACTTTCGCAGGAGCATTGTTCTTAGCCATTGCTACTTCTTTACCAGAACTAGTATCTTGTGCAACTCTTTGTAAAAAAGGAAACTTCAATGCTGCTTTTGGTGATATTTTAGGATCTTGCTTATTTAATTTCTGTATCATTGGACTAGGAGAATTAATTAGCTTTGATGGCTCTTTGTTATCTCAAGTGATATATAATGGAACAGCATTAAAAGATCAGGCGGTTTACGATGCAGTTAAAATGACAATTCTTGCAATAATAACGTTGTTATTTATCTTTATATTATTAATTGTCAAAAAGAATATCAGCGATAAAAAACCAAATGAGAAACTCACTTGGTTTAATGTTTTGACTATAGTAATTGGATTGATTGCTACTTCAGGATATCTAATTTATTTAGCAATCTAATTATAATGATGAAATTTCAAATTGAAAATCATCAATCCATTTCTTCAATTCATCTTCATCAAATAGAGGAATATCATCATAGAGTTCCTCTATTTCTTTTTTTATGATACCTAAAGCGCGTTCAACCTCTTTTAGTTCATAACAAATTATAGAATCATTTAATATATCGTAGATATCAATATCAATTATGTATTGAGGTAAAGATCCCTTAAAAATCTTTTCCACTTCGATTAGGCAAAATTCTTCATACTCTAATGACATAATTATCGTTGGATGTTTAGACTTTTTACTTTCCCACATAAGTTCCCTCCTAAAGTTCTTTAAACATAAAATTAAATCCAGTTTCTTGATTGCAATCAATTATTAGATACGTTCCATTTGATGAGTCTCTTGGCCTTTCTACTGAACCTGGATTAACAAAATAATAGTCTTTTACTCGCTCTAATTTATGCACGTGAGTATGACCATATAAATATACTTTACAATTATATTTCTCTAACAAAGAGATATTTCCCTTTCCATGTATGTGACCATGTTCGCAATAGATATTCCCACTTGGAGTTTGAATTATTCTATAGATTGGATAATCAAGAAAATAATCGCAATTACCTTTTACGCTGATAAAAGGATAGATGTATTCTTCTGGTAATTCACTATCTCCTAAAAGAAGATAGATATTGCAATTTGGATTAGCGTTATAGATTTGATTTAGTATGTCTCTATTTCCATGAGAGTCGCTGACAACACAAATTTTCATAGTATATCAAAAGTAAAAAAGCCTGCTAGAAAACAGGCCTAATTATTTTATTGTCCAACCTCAATGTGAGAATAGTCAACTTGTTCGTATCTAGATTTTGGTTGAATTTCTTTCTTCTCGCAAGTTAAATTAATTAATTGACAAGCTTTTTTAACTGAAAGAGGAGATTTAACTTTAACGACAAATGGAACATGTTGGAATCTCTTCTTGCTAGATGCATCTCTTTGATGGTAGATAGCCGAATCAACTGCAAAAGGATCAAGAGCTAGATAAAGTTTTAAACCTTTACCAGCCACGACGATTTTTGCTACTTCATCATATCCAACTCTAAAGGTTTCACAAGATTTTGAAATTCTAGCGTGAACTTTACGATGTTTTAATAATTCATTTTTCAAAGTAGAATAAGATTCTTTTAAACTATCTTCTGATTGATTCAATCTTTCAACATAACTTAAAGAAGGTTTCTTTTCACTAGTTGGATTTTCTTCATCTTCTTCATCATTAGTCTCCACAGCTTCTTTTGCAGAAACTGTATCTTCAACAACTTCAGACTTAACTTCTGATGCAGAAACTACTGGAACAACTTTGCTATCATTAACTTCGACAACTACTACTTTTAATACGTCGTTTCCAGCGCTGACTTGTAAAGTTTTTCCAAGTAGTGAAGTGCATGGAACTTCTTTAACTTCCTCTACTTTTTCTTCGTTTTCTTTAGTTTCAGCTACTTCTTCTGTTTTTTCAAGAGCAACTGCTTCTTGCTCTTTTACTAGCTCAACTTTCTTTTCTGGCTTTGTTAAAGCTAAAGTGACGATTTCAAATAATAAAACTAATAGTCCGCAAGCGCCAACGACAATAGCAAGTTTTACTCTATTTGTAGTATGAGTTCTTAAAATATACTCTCCGATAACAAATACAAAAACTAAAGCCAATAAATTTAATGAATCTAAAGGTCCACAGATTAATTTTTTTCTGCATTTTACTAAGCTTTTCACTAAGCTAACTAACGCTAAAACTAACAATAGGCTATTAGCGGCAACCACACCTATTTTTGCAATCAAGTACCCAGTTTTTAGACCGCTCCAAGAAGTGACAAATCTAACGCAATAATCAAAAAATTCTTTAGCAAAGTTTAAAATGCCAGCAAGAGTGCTGACCTTAGTTAAGGCAACCATTATCGCTCCACTAGCCAAAATTAAAACTAAAGATAATATTTTTCTAATTTGTTTCATAATTTTTCCTCCAAATTATTATCTCTTTCATTTAATTATAGTTACTTTTATTTTATCAATGCAAGAGTAAATTTTCATCGAAATGAAATATTAACCGGTATTTTCCTAAAAAGTTCAATATATACACGTAAAATATGTGATATAATGCATGTATCGAGGAACATGTATGAAAAAAAATAAGTTTTTTATAAGTTTGATAATTTTCTCTTTAGTGGGTCAAATCGCTTGGGTCATAGAAAACATGTATTTCAACGTTTTTATCTCTAAAGAATTTGGCGCTAGTCAATTTGAAGTAGCCTTAATGGTTTCTCTAAGTGCAATTGTAGCGACTTTGACCACCCTATTTATTGGAAGCTTATCCGATAAAATCCAAAAAAGAAAAATTTTTATCTGGTTAGGATATATTATTTGGGGAATCTCAATTTTAGCTTTTAGTTTATTTAGTGAGGAAAATATTAAAAAAATCATCCCTTCAACCTTAGATGCTTGTGCCGTAGGTGTTAGTTTAGTAATCATCTTCGATTGCATCATGACTTTTTTTGGCAGCAGCGCTAATGACGCATGCTTCAACTCTTGGATTACCGATCAAACTGATTCAACTAATCGAGGAAAAGTCGAAGGAATCAATTCGATGATGCCTTTAATTGCCATCTTAATCGTCTTTGGTGCGTTATCTGGATTTGCTCAAAAAGGTTCTTGGTGGATATTATTCTTAATCATTGGAATTCTAACCATTCTTTCTGGAGTCCTTGGCTTATTCACTCTTTATGACAAACCAAAAGAAGAAAAGCCTCAAGATATCAAATATTTTAAAAGAATATTTTATGGTTTTAAGATTTCTTCGGTAAAAGAAAATAAATCTCTATATATAACTTATTTATCTTTCTGTATATTTGCTATTGCAATCCAAATATTTATGACTTTCTTAATTCAATACTATGAAGCTTATATTCCAGGAACTACTCTTGGAATGCCTACCTACGTATTCATCATGGCTCCAGCAATAATTCTAGCCGCGGTATTTACCGCCTTTTATGGAAGACTATACGATAAATATCACTTTAAAAAGACAATCATTCCTTCTATTGGAGTAATTTTATGTGGTCTTATCTTACTTTCGTTCACCTTCTTAACAACTAATATTGTTTTAATATTTATCGGTTCACTTTTCATGATGAGCGGATATCTTTCCACCAGTGCAATCTTCAATGCAAAAATGAGAGATTTAACTCCTAAAGATAAAGTGGGTTCTTATCAAGGAATTAAAATGTTTGCGCAAGTCCTCATTCCAATGTTAATTGGGCCTTGGATTGGAGCGATTGCTATCTCAGGTGATTTTTCTTACGATATGGCTAACGTCTTAGTTCCAGATGGCTACACTTATAGCGTCAACCCAGGAATTTTCATCGGTGCTTCCATAGTTGTGATTTTATCTTTAGTTTCTACTTTATTTATCTTTAAAAGTGAAAAGAAAGGAACAAATCATGAATAAGAATTTTCTTCCAAGTGACTCTTTACCTCTTGATGAAATCCCTTTAAGAGAATACCCTCGTCCTCAACTTCAAAGAGATAGCTATTTTAGTTTAAATGGAAAATGGGACGTCGAATTTTCTTTTAAAGAAGAAATTCCTAGTGCCTTTACTAGTCAAGTAATTGTCCCTTACCCTATCGAATCCCCACTAAGTGGAATTCAAAGAAGCCTAAAAAAAGGAGAGTACATCTACTATAAAAAAGAATTTTCTTTAGAAAAAGAGTTCATTAAAGATATCATTTTACTTCACTTTGATGGAGTCGATCAAGAAGCGCAAGTATATCTAAATAATAAGCTAATTAAAGAAAATAAAGGTGGATATCTTCCTTTTGAAGTTGAAATTCAAGATTATCTAGAAAACACAAATATATTAATTGTTAAAGTAAAAGATGACCTAGATAAAAAGTATTGTTATGGAAAACAATCAAAAAAGAGTAAAGGAATGTGGTATACCAAGATTTCAGGAATTTGGAAAAGCGTTTGGATTGAATCATTTAATAAAGAGTACTTTAAAGGAATCAAGACTGATGTTACCTTAGATACCTTGAATCTATCAATTGATACAAATATCAAGAAAAAGAAAATAATCATTTACACTAACGAAGGTAATATTGTTAAAGAGTTTACTAAAAATCAAATATCGATAAAAATTCCTCACCCTATTTGTTGGGATATTGATAATCCTTATCTTTATCACTTCGATTTAATTAGTGAATCAGATAAAATATCTTCCTATTTTGCTTTAAGGACGATCACAATTAAAAAAATAGGAAATGTAAATAGAATACTATTAAATGATAAGCCATTCTTTTTCCATGGATTATTAGATCAAGGCTATTTTTCCGATGGTATCTTTACTCCAAAAGCATATAAAAAGTATGAAGAAGATATTCTCTTAGCTAAAGAATTAGGATTCAATACCTTAAGAAAGCATATAAAAATTGAGCCAGACTATTTTTATTATCTTTGCGATAAACTAGGAATGTTAGTTTTTCAAGACTTTGTAAATAACAATAAATATCATTTCATTATAGAGACTGCTCTACCTACATTAGGAGTAACAAAGCTTCCTAATTATGGAAAACATACAAAAAAAGAAATCAAAGAGATATTCTTAAATCAAGCAAAAGGAACTATATTCCTTTTATATAATCATCCAAGTGTAGTTTACTATACGATATTTAATGAAGGATGGGGTCAATTCGATAGCAATCAAATCTATCAAGATTTAAAAAAAGAAGATCCTTCAAGAATCTTTGACACCACCTCAGGATGGTTTGAATCCTCTTTAAGCGATGTAACTAGTAAACACATCTATTTTAAAAAGATTAATATTAAGCCAAGTTCTAAACCGATCATCCTTTCTGAATTTGGAGGATATGTCTATAAAGATCTAGAGCATAGTTTTAATAAGAAGAAAACTTATGGTTATAAAATATATAAAGATCTAGAGCAATATCAAAAAGGTCTTTACTCTTTATATATAAATCAAGTTGTTCCATTTATAAAGGATGGATTATGTGGTTGCATCTACACTCAACTTAGCGATGTGGAAGACGAAACTAATGGACTAATTACTTACGATCGAAAAGTATTAAAAGTAAATAAAAAAGATATGAAAGAGATAAGTTCTCTCTTACATATCTAATTT
>CAMEOO010000014.1 GCA_945929875.1 uncultured Caryophanales bacterium | reverse complement strand
TTTTATCTTTAAATTTCTTTATTTGAAGTATTCTTAATAGGAAAACAGATAAGTAGCAAATCAAGAAATGACCACAAATAGTATTTTGCTTGTGACAATAAACAGGTCTAGCATCAAGCTCTGATTTTAGAATTCTATAAGTTTCTTCAATTCTCCATAAGCGATGGTAGATGCGATAGATTTCAATTGGTTTCATCTTTATTTCAGAAGAGATAATTAAGTTATAGCCACATAAAGATAAATCTTTTTCTATTTTTTCAGTGTTTAAAGAAGCAACAACAATTGTTTCATCATCAACTTCACCATTAGAATCTATAGGAGTAAAGGTAACATATTTAGAAGCATCACCATATTCTTTCCTTTTAGCTTTAGAAGCAGAAATGAATTTGATTTTATCAACTTCAGCTTTATAAAAAGAAATAGGATCATCAATACCAGAAGCAATAAGATCATCAAGATAACCTAAAGCCTTATAAGATTCATGAACAGAATGTTTTTTTCTTTATCGTGCATAGAATCATAGATTTGTAAATAATCACCTTTTTTTAAATGAGAAACCTTGAGAAAGTAAGCCATAAAAACATCTCCTTTTATATAACATTAGATAACACTAAAAATAAAAAAGAGTATAATTGAAAAAATAGTATTATTTATAATATTAAAATCTAAAACTCTTAAATTTCAGTCGAAAGATTTATAGTGTTATTGTCGAAAAACGGAAAAAAAGAAACTAGGATTTTTTATACAATTGCTATGTTTCTTTTTTAATAAATCTTAAATATGGTATTTAAAATATCATATTTTTTATGATATTATAACAATTAAGTAATTAAATTACTTAAATAGGTGAATTATGGAATTAGAAGTTAAATTGAGTGAAAAAAGCTATAAGGTAGTCTTACAAAGAGGAATTTTAAATAACATTAACTCCTATTACGATTTTAATAATCGTAAAGTTTTAGTTATTACTGACGATGGAGTTCCTTCTATTTATAGTGAAAAAGTTATTAATCAAATTCCTAGTTCTTACTTATTAGTTTTAAAACAAGGAGAACAAACTAAATCCATCGATTCATTTATCAAGATTCAAACTTTTTTATTAGAAAATAACTTTACTCGTAACGATATAGTCATCGCTTTAGGAGGAGGAGTGATTGGCGATTTATCCGCCTTTTGCGCTTCTACATATAAAAGAGGAATTAAATTTATCAATATTCCTACTACTTCATTAAGTCAAATTGATTCTTCTGTCGGAGGAAAGACTGCAATAGATTTTTTAGATACTAAAAATGTCATTGGAACTTTTTATCAACCAGAAATCGTCTTAATCGATTTTGACACTTTAAAGACTTTACCTTCAAGGCATCTATATAATGGACTTATGGAAGCTTTAAAGATGGGATTGATTCTTGATGAAGAGCTATTTAATATCTTTAAACAAAATGAATATTTAACTAGGATTGAAGAAGTAATCTATCTTTCGATTAAAAGAAAGATTGAAGTAGTTCAAAAAGATGAAAAAGAATCATACTATCGAATGATTTTAAATTTTGGTCACACTTTAGCCCATCCTTTTGAAAGTATCAATAACTTTGAAAACATCCTTCATGGAGAAGCAGTGGCAAGTGGAATGTTATATATGATTGACGATTTAAAGTTAAAAAAAGAAGTATATAGGATCATAAAAACGATGAATATATCTCTAGTAAAAGATTACTCTCTTGAAGAAGTATTTGACTATCTAGTTAACGATAAAAAAGCAGATACTAACTATATCAATGTCGTATTAGTGAAAAATGTGGGTCAAGGGCAAATTGTCAAAATGACTTATGAAGAATTAAAAGAAAGAATTGCAGGTGAAAAGGATGAGCTCAACAATTGGTAATCTATTTAAAGTCAGCGTATTTGGTGAATCTCATGGGAAAAGTATTGGAGTGACTATCTCTGGAGTGCCAAGTGGAATAACTATCGATTTTGAAGAGCTAGATTTACTTTTAGAAAGAAGAAGAGGACTTAAAGAGATTTCTACTTCTAGAAGAGAAAAAGATCAATATAAAATTGTTTCTGGTTATTTTAATAATAAAACTACTGGAACTCCTTTAACTTTCATTATCGATAATTTAGATGTCGATGATTCAGTTTATGATGAAACAAAAGATCTTCTTAGACCAGGACATGCCGATTATACCGCATATTTAAAATATCAAGGTAATCAAGATTATCGAGGGGGAGGCCATTTTTCTGGAAGAATAACTACAAGTTTAGTTATTGCTGGAGCAATCGCTAAACAACTTTTAAAAATTAAAGGAATCACTTTAGCTTCTAGAGTTAAACAAATCTACGACGTTAAAGATGATGAAGTAAACTCAAATGATATTAAAAAGATTATAAAAGATTTTTCTTTACAAGAATTTCCTACCGTTTCTTCATTAAAGAAAGAAGAGATGATAAAAAGAATCAAAGAAGCGAGAAACTCTTTAGATTCACTTGGGGGAATTATTGAAACATATGTTGATATCAATTCGTTTGTAATTGGTGATCCTTTATTTGATTCGGTAGAATCTAAACTCTCTTCTTACTTATTTTCTATTGGGGGTATTAAAGGAGTCAGCTTTGGAAGAGGGTTTGAGCTAGCTTCTTTAAAAGGGAGTGAAGCTAATGATGCATATCAAATAATCGATGGTAAGATTAAAACCTTAACTAACAATAATGGAGGAATTAATGGAGGAATTACTAGTGGTGAACCTATCATTTTCTCTTCGGTAGTTAAACCAACTCCTTCCATTAGCCTTAAGCAACAAACCGTCAATATGAAAACTTTAGAAAATGTTTCTTTAAGCATTAAAGGTAGACATGATCCTTGCATTGCTCCTCGAGCTTTATACGTCATTAATGCAATGACCTCTTTAGCTCTTGTCGATTTATTAATGGAAGAATACGGGAAGAGATTTTTTGATGGTGATTAATATGAAATATTATTTAATTGGATATCCATTAAATTATTCTCATTCTCCTTTTATTCATAAGTCCTTTAATAGTGAGATCGATTATTCTATTAAAGTATTAGAAGAAAAAGATTTAGATGAATTCTTTCAAAAAAAAGAGTTTTCTGGATTAAATGTAACCATTCCTTATAAAGAAAAAGTCATTAAGTATTTAGATGAAATATCCCCTATAGCTAGAGAAATAGGCGCGGTGAATACTATCGTTAATAAAGATGGATTACTATATGGCTATAATACTGACTATGAAGGAGTTAAGAAAACTTTTGAATTAAACAATGTGAAAATTAAAGATAAGGTAGTGATGATTCTTGGAAGTGGTGGAACCTATAAAACGATATCTTATTTATGTAAATCCTTAAAGGCAAAGAAGATCGTTGGGGTTTCAAGAAATAAAAAAGAAGGATTTATCACTTACGATGAAATTAGTGAATATAAAGATGTAGAAATACTAATTAATACTACCCCTGTTGGAACTTATCCTAATGTATTTGATCAAATCGTTTCACTATCTAGTTTTAAAAAACTAGAATGTATCCTCGATATGATATATAATCCTTTACAAACCTCTTTAATTTTAGAAGGGAAAAAGAAAAAAGTTAAAACAATCAATGGCCTTCAAGTTTTAGTTTATCAAGCCGGTTTAGCTCAAGAGTTATTTTTTAAACGAAAGATTGAAGATAATCTCTATCAAAAAGTTTATAAAGAGACTCTATTAGAATGTCAGTCGATCACTCTTGTTGGTTTACCAGGAAGTGGAAAAACCACCATTGGAAAAGCTCTAAGTAGTGTGCTTGGCTATGAATTTATCGATACTGATAGAGAAATTGAAAAGCTTGAAGGAATAACTATTTCAGAAATATTTGCTTTAAAAGGAGAAAAGTATTTTAGAGAAAAAGAGGAAGAATATATTAAAAAGATTTTCTTAAATAAGAAAGTCGTAATTTCTACCGGTGGAGGAATGATTGAAAATCCTACCATCATGAGATATTTAAAATGTAATACCAAGATCGTTTGGCTAGATCGAAATATGTCTAAAGAACTATTTAATGGAACTAGACCAAAACTAAAGACAAAAAAAGATTACCTCTATCTAAAGAAAAGAAGAGAATCTCTCTATAAATCTAGTTCGGATTTTAAAATTAAAAATGAGGGACCAACGGAGAAGACTGTAGAAAGGATCAAGGAAGGACTATGAAGATTCTAGTGATAAATGGACCTAACTTAAATATGCTTGGAATTAGAGAAGTAGGAATCTATGGAAGTGAAACATATTCTTCACTAGTTAAGAAAATAAAAGATTACGCAAAAGAAAGCAATATAGATGTGGAATGTAAACAATCTAACTATGAAGGAGAAATAATCACCTTTATTCAAAACGCTTATTTTGATAAAGTCGATGGAATCATCATTAATCCAGGGGCCTACACTCACACTTCAATCGCTATTTTAGATGCTTTAAAAAGCGTCAATATCAAAACGGTGGAAGTTCATATTTCTGATTTATCAAAAAGAGAAGAATTTAGGCAAAAATCATACGTTAGCTTATTCGCTGAAAAAAGAATTATCGGCCATGGATTAAATGGCTACTTAGAAGCAATAGATTATTTGAAGGGAGAAACATTATGATAATTACATTAAAAAACGGAATTAGCCAAGAGCAAATAGATAAATTAAAGGTATATTTTGACCAATTTGGTTGTAAAACTCCAGTGGTTATGGGTGAAACTTTTTCGACCATGAGCGTCCTTGGAGATACCTCAAAGATCGATATCAACGTGGTATCTGGATTAAGTGGAGTAGAATCGGTAAAAAGAATTGCTCTACCATTTAAACAAGTTTCAAGAGACTTTCATCCTCAAGATACCATTATCGATGTCTGTGGACTAAAGATTGGAGGAAATAACCCTCTAGTAGTAATTGGAGGACCTTGCTCAGTTGAAAGTGAAGAGCAAGTCACTGATATTGCCATTCACGTTAAAGAAGCAGGCGGCGTAATGCTTAGAGGCGGAGCTTATAAACCAAGAACTTCCCCTTACGCTTTCCAAGGATTACAAACTAAAGGCATTTTAGCGATGGTTCACGCAAGAGAAAAGACGGGGCTTCCAATCGTCTCTGAACTCATGAGTGCGGATAAAATCGATGAATTTGAACAATATGTCGACGTCATTCAAATTGGCGCGAGAAATATGCAAAACTTTGAATTATTAAAAGAGGTAGGTAAAAGAACAACAAAGCCAATCTTATTAAAAAGAGGATTAGCTAATACTATTGAAGAATGGCTAATGTCTGCGGAATATATCGTAGCTAATGGAAATCCAAATGTCATCCTTTGTGAAAGAGGTATTAGAACTTTTGAAAAATATACAAGAAATACTTTAGATTTAAGCGTAATTCCTCTAGTTAAGAAATTAACTCACTTACCAATTATCATCGATCCAAGCCACGCGACTGGAAAGTGGGATCTAGTTGAATCGATGTCTTTAGCCGCGATTGCTGCTGGTTGCGATGGATTAATCATCGAAGTCCATAACGATCCAGAACACGCTTGGAGCGATGGGCAACAATGCTTAAAATATGATACTTTTGAAGAACTAATTAATAAAGGCAAAAAGATCGCTAAAGTGATTGGTAGAGATATAATAACATGTCAAAAGTAAAGATTTTTTCTTCGCTTCCTAGAGGAACTATTGTTTTACCATCATCCAAAAGTGACGCTCATCGAAAAATTATCGCTAGCTCACTTTGCTTTGGACAAACTTCTTTAATTGAAGGGGTGGATTTTTCTGATGATATAAATAGGACTATCGAAGCGATGAGAAACTTCGCTAATATTGAAATAAAGGGGCATACTTTAAAGATAACTTCTTTTATTCCTCAAGAAAAAAAAGCTAGTTTTAACGCTTATGAATCTGGTTCAACATTAAGATTTTTAATTCCTTTATTTTCCCAGTTTTTTGATGAAACGATAATTGAAGGACAACAAAGATTATTAGAAAGACCTTTATCTATCTATAAAGATCTATATCAAGATAAATTGATCGTGGAAGATAAAATTACTCTTAAAGGAAAACTAGATCAAGAAGAATTTGTTATTAGAGGAGACGTATCTAGTCAATTCATATCTGGCTTACTATTTGCTTTACCTTTAAGAAAGAAAGATTCTAGGATTAAAATCGTTGGAAATTTTGAATCGAAGTCTTATGTCAATTTAACTATTGGGGTCTTAAAAGAATTTAAAATAGAAATATTAGAAGTCAATTCTAATGAATATTTGATTAAAGGTGGTCAAAGATATATTGCTAAAAACGTTAAGGTGGAAGGAGATTATTCTCAACTTGCTTTTTATGGAGTTCTAGGGGTGATTTCTTCTTCTGTCAAGGTCGTTAATGTCAATAAGAACTCTCTTCAAGGAGATAAGAAAGTTATCGATATTATCAAATCGTTTAATGGGAAAGTAGAAGATATTGATGAAGGCTATATTTTTCATAAAAGCGATTTAGTTTCTTCTACTATCGATTTATATGACAACCCAGATTTAGGCCCAATTCTTTTTGTTTTAGCGGTATTTTCTAAAGGAACAACGACATTTTTAAATACTAAAAGATTAAAGATTAAAGAATCTGATCGCGTCTTAGCGATGAAGAAAGAACTAAAGAAATTTAACGTAGAAATTATCGATGAAGAAAATAAAGTTACAATAAGAGGACAAGAAGTAAAAACGCCTAATCAAATTCTTTCTCCAAGTAACGACCATCGAATATTAATGGCTCTATCAATACTAGGAACAAAAGTAAAAGAATGTGAAATAGAAGATATCAAATGCGTAAATAAATCGTATCCAAATTTCTTTAAAGATTTGTTTAGTTTAGGAATTGAAGGTGAAATTTATGATTAGTAAGAATAAGAATTTTTTAATCGTCGGCTTAGGCTTAATGGGAGGGTCTTACGCTGAAAGACTTTCAGAAAACTCTTATAAAGTTTTTGCTCTCGATGTAAATAAAGAATCTATTGAAATTGGTAAAAAAAGAAAAATCATTCTAAATAAAGATGAATCCGATGAAGAGTTAATTAAAAATGCCGATTACATCATTTTAGCCATCCTTCCTTCTATTTGTCATAGCTGGGTAAAAGAGCATAAACACTTATTTAAAAAAGAGATGATCATGACTGATATGATGGGAGTTAAATCTTTTTTTGTCGACGATATTCAAAATGAATTAGAAGATAATGAATTTATCTCCATGCACCCAATGACTGGTAAAGAATTAAGTGGAGTTAGTTACTCTTCAAGTAATATCTTTAATTCTTCTAATATGTTAATTGTTCCTACAATGAAGAATACTCCAAGAGGAAAAGAATTTGCTTATGATTTAGCTAAAATTTTAAATGTTAAAAATGTTAAGGAAGTATCTATAGAAGAACACGATAAAGTTGTCGGTTACGTCTCTCATCTTTCTCATGTTATTTCAGTAGTGTTAATGAATTGCTTTGAAGCAAAATCGATTAAAGAAATCGCTGGAACTTCCTTTAAAGATATTACTCGAATCGCAAATATCAATGAGAATATTTGGAGTGAATTATTCTTAGAAAATAAAAAGGAATTAATTCCTTTAATTGATAGTTTTAAGTCTTCTTTAGAAGAAATTGAAAAAGCAATTAGTGAAGATGATAAAGAAAAAATCAAAGAAATTCTAAAGCAAAGTAGAATTAAAAGGCAAAGTTTTAACGAGTAAAGTTTATGGAAATAATATTAACTAATATGTGCATGGTTTATAACTCAAATGATGAGATTTTAGTTTTAAATCGGACTAAAAAGACTTGGCCAGGATTAACTTTTCCAGGTGGCCATGTTGAAGAACATGAATATCATCTTTCTAGTGTGATCCGCGAGATGAAAGAAGAAACTGGACTTGATGTTTTTGATTTAGAAGTCGTAGGAATTTATGAATGGAACGTTAAAGATAAAGTAAGAGAAATCTCCATTTTATATAAAACTTGCCATTATAAAGGAGAATTAGTTTCTTCAAAAGAAGGAGAAGTTTTCTTTATAAAGAAAGAAGACTTGAAGAAATATAAATGGTCATTAGACTTTGATAAAATCTTAGAAATCTATTTTAAAAGATAGATTTTTCTCTTGAAATCAATTTTTTTCTTTTTTATAATTTGACTAACAACGATGAAAAGAAAGAGTAGTCTTTTATTCTTCTTGCAGCGAGTCTAGTATGGTGAAAGTAGACAGATAGAAGAAAGATGAACATGGTCTTAGAGTTGGTTAATTGAAATTAAGTAGGTTAATCCGGGAATTCCCGTTATAGATGAGAAGATTGATGGATCTTCATGAGGTTTATTCTGTGAGGAATAGACGAATAAAGGTGGTATCGCGAAGCTTGTGCTCTCGTCCTTTAATGGATGGGAGTTTTTTTATTTTTTAGGAGGTCGTATGGGAAAAGCAATAATTAAGATTGAAAATCTAACTAAAGACTATAAGGTTAAGAAAGAAAAATTACGTGCATTAGATAATATCAATTTAGAAATTGAGGAAGGAGAGATCTATGGAATTATCGGCCTTTCTGGCGCAGGTAAATCCACTTTAATTAGATGTATGAATTTTTTAGAGAAGCCTACTTTTGGAAAAGTGTTTTATAAAGGGATTGATTTATCTAGCTTGAAAAATAAAGAGTTATTAAAGATTAGACAAAATATTGGAATGATTTTTCAAAGCTTCAATCTCTTAGAACAAAGGAATGTACTAGATAATGTATTATTTCCTTTGGAAATCGCTAAAGTAGATAAAAAAGTGGCTTTAAAAAGAGCCTATGAATTACTAGAGGAAGTTGGATTAAGCGATAAGCTATACGCTTATCCAAACCAACTCTCTGGGGGACAAAAACAAAGGGTAGCTATTGCTAGAGCCTTAATGAACAATCCTAGCGTTCTTCTTTGCGATGAAGCTACTAGCGCTCTTGATCCTTCTACTACAAAACAAATCTTAGAGTTATTAAAGAACATTAATAAAAAATATAACATTACTATCGTAGTGATTACTCATCAAATGCAAGTAATCGAGTCAATTTGTTCAAAAGTGGCGATTATCGATCATAGTCAAATCATTGAAGAAGGAGAAGTAAAAGATATCTTCATTAATCCAAAAAGTGAAACTAGCAAGAAATTGATTTTGCCAGAAATAGAAGATGAAGATATCTCAAAAGATAATATTAAATTAAGACTTATCTTTGATGGAAATCATCAAGAGCCTCTAATTTCTAAGATGATTCTTCAAACTAAAGTCTTAGTAAATATCATAAAAGCAAATGTCAAAACCTTAGATGAAAGAACCTATGGAGAGATGATTATTCTAGTAAGTAACGATGAGGTATCTCTTTTTAAAATTGAAAATTTTCTTTTGACTAACAATGTCAAATATCAAAAGGAGGATTAACTATGGGATTTAATCAAATGATGGAACTATTATTTAATGGTTTAGGTCAAACTTTATATATGACTCTAGTGTCGACATTTTTTGCTTACTTATTTGGAATTCCTTTAGGAGTAATATTAAATATCACATCTAAAGAAGGAATATCTCCTTGCAAGTGGCTAAATACTTTATTAGGCGTTATGGTTAATATTTTACGATCAATACCGTTTTTGATTCTATTAGTGTTTGTTATGCCATTAACAAAGATAATCGTAGGAACAAGGATTGGAACAAGTGCATCCATTGTTCCTTTAGTAATAGGAGCGATTCCTTTTATCGGAAGAATGGTTGAATCTTCACTAAACGAAGTCGATAAAGGAGTAATTGAGGCATCTCTAGCCATGGGGGCTAGTAAGATGAAGATTATTTTTAAAGTCCTACTTAGTGAAGCAAAACCATCATTATTAATCGGATTTTCTATTTCAATTACCACGATACTAGGATACTCCGCTATGGCGGGATTTGTTGGAGGTGGAGGCCTAGGTGACATCGCTTATCAATATGGATATGTTAGAAACGAAACTGAACTGATGTGGCTTACCATCATTCTACTAGTAATAATCGTTCAAATATTCCAAGAACTTGGAATGTTATTAGCCAAGAAATTAGATCGAAGAATAAATAAATAGATTAGGAGGAATATGATATGAAAAAAAGTTTATTATTTATTTTATCAATTTGTTTTATTGGAGGAGTTTCTTCTTGTAGTTCTTCTTCAAGTAACACTATCGTTGTTGGAGCTTCTTTTTCACCACATGCAGAAATATTAGAGCAAGTTAAACCAATTTTAAAAGAGCAAGGATACACATTGAAAATTAGAACTTTCAGCGATTACATCTTGCCAAATACTTCTCTTCAAGATGAGGAATTAGATGCTAATTATTTTCAACACATCACTTATCTAAATGAATTCAATATCGAGCATAAAACCACTCTCGTCAGCGTTGGTAGTATCCATTATGAACCCTTTGGAATTTATCCAGGAAAAAAGGACAATTTATCTAAAATTGCAAATAACGATGTAATTTTAGTTCCAAATGATAAAACAAATGAAGCTAGAGCGCTTCTTTTACTTGAAGAACAAGGATTAATCACTTTAAGAGAAAATGCTGGAATTAACGCAACTAAAAATGATATTGTTTCAAATCCTTATTCTTTAGATATCAAAGAAGTCAATGCAGAACTGATTCCTTCATTAAGAGAAGATGGGGCATTTGCTATCATTAATGGAAACTATGCAATAAGTGCAGGAATTAGTATTTCTTCATCTTTAGCTTTAGAAAAAAGTGATGGAGTTGCGGCAAAAAATTACGCGAATGTTCTTGCAGTTAAAGAAGGTAGTGAAAACAATCCAAAAATAAAAGCCTTATACGAGGCTTTAACTTCTTCAAAAATAAAAGATTATATTATCCAAACTTATTTAGGAGCGGTTATTCCATTATTCTAATTATTCTTCGTTTCTTTTAGAAAGATTCATTAGAGTAATTAAAAACTCTTTATAAAGAGGGATAAGATGTTCATCGTGAAGATATTTAGAATTCTTTTCAATGACTTCTTCTTCTCTTTTTTTATCTAGTATTGGAAGATTATTTTCTTTTTTATATTCGCCGATTTGTTTTACTATTTTCATTCTTTTTTCAAAAAGAACAGCCATTTCTTTATCTATTTGATCTATTTGATTTCTTAACTCATTTAGTTCCATATTATTTCCCTCGTTGTTTGATAATGTTATAATATCAAAAAGAAAGGTAAATATCTATATGGAATTATTAGCCCCCAGCGGAAATTATGCTTCTTTCATCGCTTCGATAAATGCTGGCGCCGATGCGATTTATTTAGGTGGGAAGAATTTTTCTGCCAGAGCGTATTCAACCAATTTTTCTAATGAAGAGATCAAAGAAATGATTAAGTACGCCCACATTCGAGGAGTTAAGGTATACGTCACCTTAAATACTCTTCTTTTTGAAGATGAGTTTTTTGATGCGGTAGAATTTGCTTCATTTTTATATCAAAATGACGTCGATGCAATACTACTTCAAGATTTAGGACTAGCTAATTATCTTCATAAAGTATATCCAGATTTAATATTACACGCTTCCACTCAACTTAATTGCCACAACATAATTCAAGCGCAAAGCTTGATAAACGTTGGATTTAAACGTTTAGTTTTAGCGCGCGAAGTATCTATTCAAGAAGCTAAGAAAATAAAAGATTTAGGGGTAGAAGTTGAAGTTTTTGTTCATGGTTCTTTATGCGTATCTTATTCTGGAAATTGTTTAATGTCTTCTTTTATCGGTGGAAGAAGTGGAAATCGAGGAAGATGCGCTCAACCATGTAGACACCATGTTGAAGTTGGTCATGACGATGAAACTAAAAAGGAATATGGAATATCTACGAAGGATTTGATGACTTTAGAATTAATTGAAGAATATAAAAAGATAGGGATCACTTCTTTAAAAATTGAAGGAAGAATGAAAAGTGAAGAATATGTCTATCAAGTGGTATCTTCTTATCGAAAAGCTATCGATCAGAAACAGATAGATTATTCTTTAGAGGAAGAAAGAATAAAGAAATTATTTAATCGTAAATTCACTAAGGGTTACATCTTTAATGAAGGAAGAACAAATCTTTTAAATCAAGATACTCCATCTAATTTAGGGGTAAAACTTGGAACTGTAGTCGATATAAAAAAAGATTATGCATATGTTAAATTAGAGGAAGATGTTCATATTAACGATGGAGTCAAGTTTTTAAATGACTCATTAGATGGAATGCTATTAACTCGTTTTAGCGTCAATCGTAATTTTGTAAAAGACGCGAAAAAAGGTGAAATTATTGCATTTAAATTTAAAGATATTAAATTAACTAAAGGAGTTCAGGTTAATAAAACTTCCGACTATTTATTAATTGAAGAAATAACAAATAAGATGAAAGAACCTAAGTTAATTCCATTAAGTTTAATAATTAAAGGAAAAGTTAAAGATAAATTAACCTTAGTTGTTTCTGATGAAAGAAATAATGAAGTGGAAGTTTCTTCTAGTTTTATTTTACAAGAGCCAATTAGTAATCCAACCTCAAAAGAAAGAATTATCGAACAATTAAAAAAAGTTGATAATTATCCTTTCTTTTACTTTAATATTTCTTATCTAATTGAAGGTGAGGTATTTATTCCTATTAGTAGTTTAAATAGTTTAAGAAGAGAACTACTGTCTGCTATTTCTAAAAAAAGAGAAAATATCAATCATTATTCTTTAGTTAAAAAGAATTATTCTTGCCCATTAGAAAGAAAAGAAATATCACCTCAAACTTTTGTTAAATGTGAAACAAAAGAGCAACTAGAAGTTTTAAAAGATCGACCTTATTCATTAATTTGCTTAGATAGTTTAAAAAAAGATGGATTTACTTTTTTAAATAGAATTAATCATAATGATTTTCTAAAACTTAAGGATAAACAAATGTCTTCATATTATAAAGAAGTAGAGAATGGATTTACTATGATGTCAAGTTATGGGAATGTCACTAATTCCTATACTTTAGATCTTTTATTTGAAAAAGGTTATTCTTTAGTTTTCAGCGCTTTAGAATGTAGTTTAAGACAGATATCCTTGATGAATGAAGCTTTTAATAAAAGGCATGGTTTTTATCCTAATTTAGGAATCTATATCTATGGAAGAAATGATTATATGATTATGAAATCTTGTCCAATTAGCTCCTCTCTAGGTATGAAAAAAGATCATTGCAATCTTTGTAAAAAGAATCGATATTATTTAAAAGATCATTTAGATGTTAAATTTCCATTAATTAGCGATGAAAACTGTACTACTAGAGTTTTATCTAATCGACCTCTTTGCTTATTTAGTAAATTAAGTGATATTAGAATGAAAAATATAAATTTTTATTTTATTGATTTTACTATTGAGCCTAAAGAAGAAATTGATCGCGTTTTAGAATGTTATCAAGAAGAAAAAAGCCTTTCTAACAAAGACTTCTATGGCCATTTTATTAATGAAGTGGAGTAAATTAATTTAGTTTATATTTCTTTTTTAGAATCTTTTCAATTAGAGCTATTACACTATACATTATTAAAGCTAAAATGGCTAAAATAAATATTCCCATCATCACTAAGTCTAATTTAAATACTTGACCTCCATACATTACTAGATATCCTAGACCTCTTTTTGAAGATAGGTATTCTCCAACAATTACTCCAACCCAAGATAAACCAATACAAACTTTTATCGTGGAAAGAATATTCATAATATTTGACGGGAACACCACTTTCATTAGTATTTGTAATTTACTTGCCTTCATACTTTTCATCATGGTGATTAAGTCACTATCGACGTGATTAAAATAGTTTAGTACATTGATGATTGTGATAATCATCACAAAGCTGACGCTTACTCCAACAATCCCTTTTAATCCAGTTCCAAGCCAAATGATTAAAATTGGAGCAATCGCTGATTTTGGAAGAGCATTTAATAGAACTAAATAAGGATCTAGCACTCTACTAGCACTTGGAGATAAATATAAGAGCGTTGCGATAAGAATTCCTCCAAATAAGGAAATTATTAATCCAAGAAGGGTTTCAAGAGTAGAAATATAGATGTGAGAAAAGATTTCACCACTATTTAGATATGTTACAAATAAAGAGAATACTTTTAAAGGCGAAGAAAGAAGAAAACTATTGACGATATTGGCCCTTGTTAAAATCTCCCAGGCTAATAAAAATAAAATACCTAGAGATATTTGAATAGTATGAATTTTAATTTTTTCTTTTTTGATCTGTTTTTTATATTCTTTGACAGAATTTATTTTTTTCATAGAATTCACCTAATATATTCTATGAAATAAGAATATATATTCACCTAAAAATAGGCAAAACCACCTAAATTTCTAAAGCTTTACAAATCTGGTTGTAATAATAAGAAAAAAGTGGGTCTTTTCTTCTTTCGCTTGGAGATAATTTACTGTCGAACTGGATTTTTATTTCTTCTTTTATTCTAGTAGGTCTACTAGATAAAACTAATATTCTTGAAGAAAGGGCAATTGCTTCATCGATATCGTGAGTGACCATTAAAGCAGATTTCTTTTCGTTTTTAATGATGTTATAGACATCGTTTTGAACCATTAGCCTAGTTTGAAAGTCAAGTTTTGAAAAAGGTTCATCAAGTAATAATAAATCTGGTTGAAGGACTAGAGTTCTTATTAAAGACACCCTTTGTCTTAAACCTCCGCTTAATTCGGAAGGGTAAAATGATTTAAATTCATAAATTTGATATTTTTTCATTAAATTTTCGACATATTCTAGAGATTCTTTAGATTTATCTTTTTTTATTTCTAAACCGATTGTGACATTTTTATAGATATTTCTCCAATTCATTAAACAATCCTTTTGAAACATATAGCCTAGTTTTGCATTCCTTGTTATATTTCCTTTAGTTGGTTCGATTAGTTCATTTATCAAATTTAATATAGTGGATTTCCCACATCCAGAAGGACCAAGTAGACAAACGATTTCGTCGTCGTGGATAGCAAAGGAAATATCGTCTAATACTTTTGTCTCTTGGACGAGATTATAGAAGGTTTTGGAAACATTTTTAAAAGAGATTAATTCCATAAGTTCACCTAATCTACTTTATGAGATTTGAATTATTTAGTGATTATTTTCTTTCTTGATGTTTTCTTCTTTTTTTAAAGATATTTTACCTAAAATAAGGTAAAATTAGATTAGGAAGAAGAAATTTATGAATCAGTATCTTAAAAATTTAAATGAATTATATTCGACAGATGATAACGTAAGTCAAAAAGCTTTCTTTGAAAAGAGCAGCTGGATTTTTAAAAAGCTATATGTTCCTATCTATTTCTCTAAAAAAATTGAAAACAATCTAGAAATATACGAAGAACTATATGCTTTACTAGACTCTTCTTTTCTTTTTAAAAAGTTATCTTTAGATGATTTTACTTTTAAAAATGTGAAATTAGCTAGAGCTAAATATCTACAAAAAGAATTTAATAAAAATTATTCTTATCTAGTTCTTGAAAATGAAATTGATCGAAAGATTAAGAATGGATTTTATGTTGAAATAGACATGTCAAAAAATACTGATTTTTCTTTGTTTTGCTTGTTGAGCGCTAATTTTTTCCCTTGTTTTTCTTCTAGTAAAGAATTAGAATTAGATTATTATTCTAATGATCCAATAAATGTATTGAAGTTACCAATGGTAAGAGAAAGTGGCAATGTTATCATCTTACCTGATAGTTCCTTAGTTAATGGAAGATTATATCATACTATTATAAAAGAGATATATTACTCTAAAGAATTATCGTTAGAGCAAAAAGAAACTATCGAAGAGATAGGAAAAAGGTTGAAGGTGAAAGTAAACTATTATGACTAGAGAAGAAGCTTTTAAACAATTGTATGAGTTAAATAATTATCCTTTAGAATTTCAAGAAGGATTATTTCCTCTATTTGAAAGGATATATATTAATCTTTCGCTTAAGATGCAAGAAAATCACAAGGAGGCTTACGTCTTAGATCCTCAAGAAGTTTTATGCTACTTATTTGAAGAATTCTTTTACAACGTAAAAATGGCTAGTAAAGAACAAGCCCTTTTAGCGTTAAAAGATCCTCAATTTTGCGATAGAATAGTTACTTTACTTACTGATAAGATCTATATAAACGAATTTTTGGGATTTGAAAATAAATCTTTATTAAATGATTACAGTCCATTGATTACTACTTTTGACTTTGTCTTAAATTTTATTTTCGATCGTTTTTCTAAATTTGCTTCCAATCAAGATATTAACAATTCAATTTTTCTAGATATTTTAAGAAAAGGTTTTATGATGTCAAAAGGAGTTTTAACTTTGCTAGTTAATGGGCTAGAAACAGAAGCTTTTTCAACTTGGAGAACAATTCACGAAGTTGAATGCATTGCAAAAATCCTTAACGATAAACCTTATCTAACTCCTTATTATATCAAGCATATAGACTATGCTAGATATTATCGAAATGACAATAGCAATCTAGAAAAACAACAAGAGATCTTTTCAAAGATTAAAGAAGAGATGAAAGAATTAAATTTAAAGTCTAAAGATATGAAAAAGTATATCGAATATGGCTGGCTAACTAACGTGGAAAATGTTTTAGATGATTATCCGGAGTTTAAACTTAATTTTAGAAAGGGTGTTGAACTAATTGCAGGATTATCTTCTTACTCTTCTCTTTATGAATTGAGTAGTGAAATCGCTCATAGTTCACCATTATTGTTTTATTCTAATAAAGACTATTTCAAATCTTTGGCAATTGTCAATTTATACGATACGTTCTTTAGATTAGAAAATCTATTATATTGTTTCTTAGTTAAAAACCCTCAAATTGATTCTGTTTCTTATTTTAATATGAGAAAAGATTACCTTCCAGAAATGCAAAGAATCATCTCTATAGAAAGAATTTCTTTTCAACATAAATACGGACAAAAAAAATAAAACCTTATCAAAAGCGATAAGGTTTTTTATCGATTATACGTCGAAGCAAGATCCACCGACAAATTCTCTTAATATTGAGTTGCAAGGGATCCATTTGGTGTCTAAATCGACAAAGTATTTTAAGAATTTAACTAGGCGATTTGCTAGTATATAATGAGGAGAATTATAATCGATCTTCTTTAGTAGGGGTAAAGCGAAGGTTTTCATTACGCATAATTCATATGGAAGTAGAGAATTAAAGACGTAATTTGCATTTTCTTGCGTCTTATATATCCATTTGAACTCGCCTTTTCTAACTGAAGGCCACATTTCCATAGTTTCTTCAGCAGAAGCATTTCTAAATTGATAATCTCTAACAATTCTTCTTAGTAATCTTAAATCAGTAAGAGAAATAGGGTTGTGATTATCTAGATTAATTTGAGCTTGCGGAGCGATAAATATTTTAAACTTTTGATGCTTTGCAATTAGAGAAGTTAACTTTTCATTTAAAGCGTGAATACCTTCGATAATGATTATTTCATCTGGATCTAATTTAATTGTTCTTCCTGGAACTCGACATCCTTTTTGGAAATCAAAATGAGGGAGGGTAACTTCTTGCCCGTTAATTAAATCGAGCATATTTTCGTTAAATAAAGCGACATCTAAAGCTTCTAGACATTCTAAATCGACATTGCCATTTTCATCTAGAGGAATATCTTTCTTTTCTAAATAGTAATCGTCGATGGAAATTCTAATAGTCTTAATACCAATTGATAATAATTCGATTCTTAATCGATTGGCAAAAGTAGTTTTTCCTGAACTTGAAGGACCAGCGATACAAATAAGCCTAATTGAATCTGAGTTTTGCTTTATTTGTTTACCTAAATCGGCAAGCATATTGTTATGATGTTGCTCACATAGGTTGATAAAGTCAATTGCCCCTTCGTTTTCAACATGTCTATTAATTGCTGCGATACTATCGCATTTTACCATTTTTGACCAGTTATATGACTCTTTTAAGGTACTTCCATATACCGGAGCATCTTCAAAAGGAGGAATATTTCCTTTTTCTTCACTTCGAGGATATTGAACGATTATTCCATTTCCAAATTGGCGTAAGCGATAATATTTAATATGGCCTGTAGAAGGAACCATTTGACCATACATATAATTTAGATATCCATCGCACTCATTAAAGTGAACTGTTTTTTCTGGACGATATTTTAAGATGCCGATTTTATCCTCAAATCCTTTTTCTTTATAGAAGCTTTCTGCTTCTTCATTTGTCATAATTTTTCTTGTTATTGGATAATCTGCTTTAATGATATCATCCATTGTTTTCTTTAATAATTTAAACTCTTCGCTAGTAAATGGCTTTTTATTTTCTAAAAGAGAAATATATATTGAACGAGAAATGTTGTATGAAAATTTGATTTTGTGATTTGGAAAAGCTCTTGAACAAGCCATAGCAATGATATATCTTAAACTTGTTTCATAAGGCTTAATTGCTAAATAATCCTTAACAGTGTATAGTACTACTTCAGCGTCGTAATATACTTCGTAAGTCAACTCTCTAAGTCGATTGTTGACAGTTGCAATAATATATTCATGAGGATCACCTTCAATTAGATCGATAATTTTTACTTTTCCAGTGTATTCTTTTGTTTTTCCATTAATGCTTATTTTAAATGTGTTACTCATATAAACCTCCTTTTTTTGCTTGGATAAATATATTAACTAAAACAAAGAAAAAAATCAATAGGGAATTTATTTTTATTCTTATAAAGAATAAAGAAAAATGTAAGCACTTACATAAATGAGATAAAATCATTTTTTTATATTAAAAATAGATGTCGCATATAATAATAAAAGGAAGAAATAAAAAAGGATGCTTCTTCTTTATCGACTAAATAAAATAAAAAAAGTGCTTGCATAAGTAAGAGGTTAATGCTAATATAATAAAGCAATCAGCAAAACATCGCAGAGTAGAGCAGTCTGGTAGCTCGTCGGGCTCATAACCCGGAGGTCATTGGTTCAAATCCATTCTCTGCAACCAAGATTATTCAGCCGACTAAATATAGTCGGCTTTATTTTTCAAAAAATTAAAAAAACACTTGCAAATGAATTGTTATTTATGGATAATAATATAGCAATCGCAAATGGACCAGTGGTGTAGCGGTTAACATGTCTCCCTGTCACGGAGAAGATCGCGAGTTCGATTCTCGTCTGGTCCGCCAGCGCCTCGGTAGCTCAGTTGGTAGAGCAAGGGACTGAAAATCCCTGTGTCGCCGGTTCGATTCCGGCCTGAGGCACCATTTTTCAAAAAACTACGGAAATTTCCGTATTTTTTTTTATTTCTGATGCAACTTTGATATAGAAAATTGTATACGTCAAAAATTAACACCCGTATAAAGGAAAAGAATGAAGATTAATAGTTTTTTACTAGTTCTTCATTCTTTTTTTAAATTTATCTGTCATTTTTTGTTATGATAATTCCACTCATCTATTAAAGTTCCGCCAATTTCCGCCAGGGAGAGTTCAACCCATCACTTCATTTTTCTAATCTCTTTTGAGTATGGAAGCAATTCTTCTATTGGTTTTCTGTTAAGATTATTTAATAAATAATTTAAGTATTTTTCTACATTTACATTATTTATTAAACAAGTTTGGATTATTGAAAATATCTTTCCTGTATATCTTGCACCCGCATATGATCCTGATGTTTGAAATACTTTTCTTTGAACAACAAAAGGCTTTACAGCTCGTTCAGCTGTATTGTTTGTCATTTCCAAATAACCATCATAAAATGTAAAGGATGGAATTGATGAAGAAAAATAGCAAAAATACTTATTTTCTCGAATTTTGTATGTGACTTTATTTCGAGAAAATAAAAAATATTTGATTTCTCGAATAATTAATGCTACAATCCAATTGAAAGTTGAGGGATATATTATGAAATTAATAAAGCGTAGTTATTTGAATGAATTAATTGAAGTAATAGGTACACCAGATATTAAAGTAATAACAGGCGTTCGTCGTTCTGGTAAGTCAAAACTTTTAGAAGCCTTTTTTGAATATGTGGTATCAAATTATCAAGATGCTAATGTTATTCATATAGACTTCAATAAAATTGAATTTGAAGAACTTCAAGAGTATCATATTTTGAATGATTATATTACTTCAAGATATCAAGAAGGGAAAAGGAACTTTATAATTATTGATGAAATTCAAATGTGTCCAAAGTTTGAAAAAGCAATAAATAGCCTTCATTCAAATGGTAAATATGATATTTATATAACAGGATCAAATGCTTTTTTATTAAGTAGTGATTTAGCAACTTTGTTTACTGGAAGAACAATTGAAATTAAAGTGTTTCCTTTCTCATATCAAGAATTTATGGAATATTATGAATTAGAAAATCCAATTAGCAGTTTTGATAGATATGTTACTGAGGGAGGATTAGCTGGCTCATATTTATATCCAACTGAAAAAGGTAAATATGATTATATTTCTGGAGTATATGAAACAATTATCCAAAGAGATTTAATAAAAAGAAAAAAAATAAGGAATAAAGTTTTGTTAAGAAAAATATCTTCATTTTTAATGGATAATATTTCAAATATCACTTCATTAAGCAATATTACTAGCGTTTTAAATAATAATTTAATGCAAACAAACGATAAAACTGTTGGTTCCTATGTTGATAGTTTGTGTCAAGCATTTTTGTTTTATAAGGTAGCAAGATACGATATTAAAGGTAAAAAATATTTAGCGTCTTCAGAAAAATATTATTTAAGCGATCAATCATTTAAGTATGCGATGCTTGGTAAAAAGGACATGAATTATGGAAGAGTATATGAAAATATTGTTGCTATTGAATTATTAAGAAGAGGGTATGAAGTATATGTAGGGATGCTTTATCAAAAAGAAATTGACTTTGTTGCAATAAAAAGAGATGAAAAAATATATATCCAAGTTTCAGATAATATAAGTGATGAAAAAACTTTTGCTAGAGAGGTTGATTCTCTTTTAAAAATAAAAGATGCTTATCCAAAATTATTAATAGCAAGAACAGGACATCCAGAATATACTTATGAAGGAATTAAAGTTATTGATATAGGTGAATGGCTTTCAAAAAAATAAATTAATAAAGAAATCATAAAAAAATCATCGGTAGAGATATCGGTGATTTTTAATACCCAAAAATAGGAGGAAAAAGAATATGAAGAACAATAAAGAAATTCGTCTAGCTGATACCAGGTTTGAATGATTTGAGCTAAAAGTTCAGAGTGTTCGCCTATTTTAAAAATGCGTTTGCTAGTAACTTTATCGCCTTCTCTGAAAGAGAAAATAACGTAGTAAAAAATTTTATTTTTAGATTTAGAAATGGAAAGATGCATAACAAATACTCCTCTTTTTTGTTTTATAACCTACAACAAATCGAAACGATATTATAATTGACCACTAGAAAATTGATTATTTATTGATTATAGTTAAAGTATAGGTTTTAGGAGAAAATTGTGATGTTTAATCGTATTAAAGGAAATCTACTATTTAAAAGACTATTAAAAAGGCCTGACATTACAAAGGCCTATGCAATGGTAAAACCATCTGATTCGTGGTATGAAACTATTATGAAAGTACATAATTCATTAGTTGAGATTCTACAATTACCTCACGAAGTAGTTTCTATCACTAGTCATGATGGATTGACATTAAAAGGAATCTACTATCCAGCTAAGACAAATAGCCTTACGACAATCATCTGCGTTCATGGTTATACTAGTCACGCTGAAAGAGAATGGGCTTTTCCTGGATTATTTTACCATTCATTAGGTTATAATGTCCTTATTCCATATCAAAGAGCTCATGGAATAAGCCAAGGTAAGTATATTTCTTTTGGGGCTTTAGAGCATCTAGACGTAATTAATTGGGCTAAAAAAATAAATATGATGATTCCTAGTGGTAACATTGTTATTCATGGATTAAGTATGGGTGGAGGAATCGTAATGGATTTGTCTAGCACAGAGATAGAAAATGTTAGATGTTTAATCGCCGATGCGCCTAATTTAAGTATAGAAAAATTTTTCAATAATGTTTCAAAAGAATTCTTTAAAAAAGATGCTGATAAAATAGCTAAATTTGCTATGGAAAGATTTAAAAAAGAATTTAACGTTGACCCTTCTTTATTTGATGGGATAGAAATTTCTAAAGAGTGTAAGTATCCTTTACTTCTTGCTGCAGGAAGCAATGAACATTTAGAAGATAAGTTTGATGAAATCAAAAAGAACAATCCCAAAGAAACTCAAGTTGTGATTTTACCTGGTTGCGATCATGGGAATGGAATGTATAAGCAAACAGAGTTATTTCAAAACGCGATAAAAAAATTTATAAACAAAAATATTTAGTTTTAAAAAAAATATTAGAAGTTGAAATAAATATGAGTAAATATGAACCACTATGGAAATATATTGATGCTTCTAAATCTGACACGCTTAACTTATCGTTTCAAGAGATAGAAAAAATAATAGGATTTAAAATTGATCATTCATTTTTATCATACAAAAAAGAATTGTTAGTTTATGGGTGGGAAGTTATTAAGATATCTTTAAAAAATAAGTTTGTCATTTTTAGAAAAATAAATAATTATTAATTAGTCTCTCTTTTTTACTCTTTTTAGTGTATACTAGTAATTAAAGGAGATAAAAAATTATGGATGTAAAATTTTATAGATGCAATCATTGCGGAAATATTATCGTGAAAGTTCACGATGCAAAAGTTCCTGTAGTATGCTGTGGAGAAAAGATGGTGGAATTAGTTCCAGGAGTTGTCGAAGCTTCTTTAGAGAAACATATTCCTCAATATGTAGTTGAAAACGGTCAAGTTAATGTGGTAGTTGGTTCTACTCTACACCCAATGCTAGAAGAACACCACATCGAATGGATTTGCTTAGTGACAAATTTAGGTTATCAAATTAAACATTTAGTACCTGGAGGAGAACCTAAAGCCTCATTTAAATTACTAGATAATGAAGTAGTCGAAGGAATCTATGAATACTGTAATTTACATGGACTATGGAAAACTAAATAACCATTAAAAAATTAAATTTTATTTCTTACTTCAATTTAAAAAAAATGATATAATATAATTAAGTAAAAGGGGATGAGATCATGTTTGAAATTGGAAAAATAATTGTCCATCGCGATCATGGATTATGTAAAATATCTGGGATAGAACATGTATCTTATGTTGATAAAGATTATTTTATCTTATATCCAATAAATGATGATTCTACCAAAATCATGGTGCCTTGCGATGGTATTGATTCTTTATGCCGAGATGTGATTTCAAAAGAAGAATGCCTTAACTTAATTGATTCAATCAATGATTTAGATGGCAGTTTTATTCAAGATAACAAAAAAAGAAAAGAAGAATACGCGAAAATGTTAAAAAGTGATAAACTAATCGATATTGCTCACTTAATGAAAATGTTAAACTCTTTATTTAAAGAGAAAAGAGAAACTAATAAAATGATTGGGCTAATCGATAATGCTATCTATAAGGAAGCAAGAGAAAAGTTATATTCAGAAATTGGTTATGTTCTTGGTATAGACTCCTATGATGAAATTGAGAATTTGATAAAATCGAAACTTAATTTTTGCTAGAGTAACATTAATGTTACTCTTTTTTTAAAAAAATTATGCTATTTTTACCTTTCTTGTATTATTATAATTAATGGAAAAAAGAAAGGTTTTTTTTATGGACGTATCAATGTTAAAAGTAAATCAAGAGGCTATTATCGAATCAATTGATGGTAACGGCCATTTACGATTACGATTACTAGAAATGGGATTACTACCTAATGTACATATCAAAGTGATTAGAAAAGCACCTTTAGGCGATCCTTTAGAAGTTTTAGTAAGAGGGTATGAATTATCCTTAAGAAAAGAAGATGCTACTTTAATTAAAGTTAAGGTGATATAGATGAGAATTGCTTTAGTAGGAAATCAAAACTGTGGGAAAACCACGCTATTTAACGCTCTAACCGGTTCAAACCAAAGAGTGGGAAACTTTCCAGGGGTAACAGTAGATGGTAAAGTAGGAAAAATCAAGACTAAAGATAATGTTGATTTAATCGACTTGCCAGGTATTTATTCCTTAACGCCATATTCAAATGAAGAAATTGTTACTAGAGATTACATAATTAAAGAAAAACCAGATGTAGTTTTAAATATTATCGACGCGACGAATATTGAAAGAAATCTTTATTTGACCATGCAACTTTTAGAATTAGGTGTTCCTCTTGTCATCGCTCTAAATATGATGGATGAAGTAACTAATTCTGGGAATTCGATCGATATTGATTTGTTAAAAGAGAAATTAGGCGTAGATGTATTACCGATTGTCGCAAGCAAAAATCAAGGGGTAGATGACTTAATTAAAAGAACTATTTATGTCGGTGAAAATAAAATACTACCTTCTCATATTGACGTTTGTGAAAAGAATTCTCCAGTGCATAGAGCTATTCACGCAGTCATGCACTTAGTAGAAGATCATTGTGAGAAATATCATCTTCCTAAAAGATATGTCGCCACTCAATTAATCCAAAGAGACCATTCTTTAGAAAAAGAGATAGCGTTAAGTGAAAATGAGGTGGAATTACTAGAACATATTATTAAAGAGATGGAAAATGATAATGGGTATGATAGCGAAATATCTATTGCGATGATGAGATATAACTATATCGACAAGATCACTTTAAAGACAGTCCATAAGAAAAATGAGTTAACTAAAGAACACGTACGATCAGTTAAAATAGATAAAATTTTAACCAATAAATATTTAGCGTTTCCTTTATTTATTTTGATAATCGCTTTTATTTTCTTTATCACTTTTGGGTTAGTAAATAATTATTTATCTTCGTATTTAGGCGATGCTTTAGATAGTTTGATTGAAGTGATTAGAAGAGGAATGACTTCATCATCTTTTAATCCGGTTTTAGTTTCTTTAATTTGCGATGGAATATTAACTGGCGTCTTTAGCGTCCTTAGTTTTCTTCCAACAGTCGTAGTTTTATTCTTCTTTTTATCCTTATTAGAAGATACTGGCTATATGGCTCGAGTGGCTTTTATTATGGACAAGCCATTAAGAAAAATTGGTTTAACTGGAAGAAGTTTTGTCCCTTTATTAATTGGATTTGGCTGCAGCGTTCCGGCGGTGATGTCAACTAGGACTTCGACTTCCGAAAGAGATAAAAAACTAACTTTAATGCTTATACCTTTTGTCCCTTGCAGCGCGAAGCTTCCAATTTTTACCGCTTTAGTGGGGGCTTTCTTTAAACTTGATGTTTTAATAATTCTTGGATTATATTTACTTTCGATATGTTTAGGGGTTCTCGTTGGGTTTATCTCTAAACTTATTATTAAAACTAAACCATCACCATTTATGATGGAACTTCCAAATTATCGTTTACCTACATTAAAAAATACTGGTTTATTGATCTGGGAAAAAGCAAAAGATTTTATTAAAAAAGCCTTTACGGTAATATTCTTATGTAGCTTAATCATCTGGTTCTTAAATAGTTTCGACTTTAAATTTAATTATGTTGATGGAACTACTATTACTCTTGAAAACTCAATGCTAAGTAAAATTAGTAGCTTATTAGTTCCACTTTTTAAACCTATTGGAATTACTGATTGGAGATATTGTGCAGCCCTAATTTCTGGCTTAAGCGCAAAAGAGGCTTTAGTTTCCACATTAAGCGTATTATATGGTTCAATCGATCTAGCTCTAAGTGGAGTTACTACTGGACAACTAGTTGCTTTCTTAGTTTTCGTTTTACTTTATATGCCTTGCTTTGCTACTTTCGCGGTATTAAGAAAAGAATTAAAGTCTACGCCTTTAGCTATTTGTTACATGCTTGGGCAAACTTTATTTGCTTATCTAGTCAGCGTGATGTTTTATGGGATTAGTTTATTATGTTAACTAAACTTAATATCCAAGATTATATTATCCTAAGTTGTTTACTTATCATTATAATCTTAATTATAATTTACTTAATAAAGAATAAAGGGAAAAATAGGTGTGGAGATTGTTCCTCTTGCCAAGATAAAAATTGTAAGAAAAGAAAAAAATGACTATGAAGAAAAGAAAAATAAAAGTATTCGAATATGTAAAAGGACTTAAAATCAAAGGGATTCTTGCTCCTTTATTTAAACTATTTGAAGCGATATTAGAATTACTAATTCCTTTAATCATCGCCGATATCATCGACAATGGAATTAAAAATAACGATAAGAATTATATCGTTTTTAGATTCATATTTTTAGTAATTTTAGCTTTCGTTGGCTTTGGTTTTAGCATCACTGCTCAATATTTTTCTTCAAGCGTAGCCAGTAAATATTCTTGCCGAATTAGAAAGGGTCTTTTTTCTCATGTTCAAACTTTATCTTTTAAAGAACTTGATGGACTGGGAACTTCTACCTTATTAACTAGAATAACTAATGATACCAATCAAATTCAAACCGGGGTGAATATGTTCTTAAGATTGTTCTTAAGATCGCCTTTTATCGTTTTAGGAGCTCTAGTAATGGCATTTATTGTCGATTATCAGATTTCTTTAATCTTTTTAGGGGTAATTATTATCTTATCATTAATTGTCGTTTTGATAATGAAATATACCCTTCCAAAATATCGAAAAATTCAATCTTCATTAGATGAAGTAACAAGAGAAACTAAAGAAAATTTGACTGGAGTCAGAGTCATTAGGGCTTTCACAGGAGAAGAAAAGCAAGTAGAAGATTTTAATCAAAAAAATGAAAAAAACACTAAACTCCAGATCTTTGTTTCTAAAGTTTCTAGCTTGATGAATCCTTTGACATATTTGATTATCAATATTGGAATTATTTTAATTCTTTATTTTGGAGGAATTAAAGTGAATACTGGCTCATTAACTAATGGTCAAGTAATCGCTTTATATAATTATATTAACTACATTCTTGTGGAATTAATTAAATTTGCAAATTTAGTCATTACGATAACTAAATCTATCGCTTCTTTAAAAAGAGTTGAACAAATCTTTAATGTTGAACCTTCTTTAAATTTTGAAGAAAGAAAACAAGTAGAAGGACCTTACCTTCAATTTGATAACGTAAGTTTTAAATATAATGAAAATGGTCAAGAAGCATTAAAAAATATCTCATTTTCTTTAAAGAAAAATCAAACTTTAGGAATCATTGGAGGAACCGGAAGTGGTAAATCTACCCTTATCAATCTTTTAGGACATAACTATGATCCTACTTCTGGAAGAATTATTCTTGATGGTTACCCATTAGATAGCTATAATTTAGCGACGTTAAGAAATAAAATTGGCTATGTTCCTCAAAAGGCAGTTCTTTTTGAAGGAACTATCCGTTCAAATTTGTTATGGGGGAATAAAAACGCTAAGGAAGAAGATCTTCTAGAAGCTTTAAAAATCAGTCAATCTTTAGATATAGTGAACGCTAAAGAGAAGGGACTAGATGAAAAAGTTGAACAAGGAGGAAGGAACTTTTCCGGTGGGCAAAAGCAACGCTTAACTATCGCTAGAGCCCTTGTAAAAAAACCAGAGATTTTAGTTTTAGATGACAGCAGTTCCGCGTTAGATTTTAAAACTGATAAAGAATTAAGAGGTGCATTAAGTAAATTAAAAAATATGACAGTCGTCATCATTTCGCAAAGAACTTCTTCGCTTTTAGATTGCGATCAAATCTTAGTGCTAGATCATGGAGAACTCATTTCTAAAGGAACACATGAAGAATTAATGAAATCTTGCTTGTTATATCAAGAAATTCATTACACTCAATTTGAAAAGGGGGATAAATAAATGAATAAAGAGAATCTTTCCTTTCTTTTGAAATATATCAAAAAATATGCGTTATATTTAATTATTTCTTTAGTTTGCTCACTAGTTTTAAGCGCGAGTATTTTATCTATTCCTTATATTGTCGGTATTACTATCGATTTGATGGTTGATGTCAATCAAGTTGACATTCATTCTATTATCAATAATTGTATTTTGATTTTAGTAATTAGCTTAGCAATTTCTCTTTGCCAATATTTATCTAACATCATAAATAATAAGATTTCTTTTTCAATAGTTAGAGATTTAAGAAAAGATTTAAATGAAAAGATACATCGTTTGCCATTAAAGTATTTAGATAATCAACCGGTAGGGGAAGTAGTAAATAAAATAATCAATGATGTGGAAACTATCTCAGATGGTTTAGTGATGGGATTTAATCAATTATTTGTCAATGTTATCACGATAGTTTTTGCTTTAACTATTATGTTTATTTTAAATTATATTATTGCTCTTGTAGTATTTATATTAACTCCTCTTTCAATTTTCTTTGCTAGATTTATTTCTAAATCAACTTATTCTTTATTTAAAAAACAATCGCAAATTAAAGCTAAACAATCTGGATTTGTTAACGAGATGATAACTAATCAAAAAGTCGTTCAAGTCTTTAATATGGAAGAACAAAATAATGATCGCTTTGACATCATTAATCAAGAATTAGAAAAAACTACGACTAAAGCAGTGTTCTTCTCTAGTTTAGTAAATCCATCTACTAGATTTATAAATGCTTTGATTTATGCAGGCGTGGCTTTAATTGGAGCTTTAATTTGCTTAAGCCCTAATCCAATAAAAATAGGAATTTTATCTAGCTTCTTAGGTTATGTAAATCAATATACTAAGCCTTTTAATGAAATCACAAATGTCATAAGTGAACTTCAAAATGCTTTTAGTTCAACAAGTAGAGTAAGAGAATTATTAAATCAAGAAGAAGAAATAGAAGATGGTAAAGATGAATTATTAAATCCTTCTGGAAATATTAAACTAGATAGAATTAATTTCTCTTATTCAGACAAAGTAAAGTTAATTCAAAATCTTTCCTTAAATATCAAAAAAGGAACTAAAGTGGCTATTGTTGGACCTACTGGGTGTGGAAAAACCACCTTAATAAATTTATTAATGCGTTTTTACGATGTTAATTCTGGTGATATCTTAATAGACGATATTTCAATAAAAAACTTAAAAAGGCATAGTTTAAGAGATTCTTACGGAATGGTTCTTCAAGAAACTTGGCTAAAAGAAACCTCGATTAAAGATAATGTGAAGATGGGAAAAGAAGATGCATCAGATGAAGAGGTTATTTCCGCATTAAAAGAATGTTATTGCTTAAATTTTGTCAATCAACTTGAAAATGGTATCGACACGATAATTAAAGAAGAGGGAGAAGGATTATCTCAAGGTCAAAAGCAGCTTCTTTGCATCAGTCGAATTATGTTAACTAAGCCTCCAATTTTAATTCTTGATGAAGCTACTTCATCAATCGATACAAGAACAGAAATAAAAATTCAAAAAGCATTTGAAAAGTTGATGAAAGGAAAAACTAGCTTTATCGTCGCTCATCGACTTTCGACAATCAAAAATGCCGATTTGATTTTAGTGATGAATAAAGGAAACGTCATTGAAAAAGGAACTCACGAAGAGTTAATGAAAAATAAAGGTTTCTATTACGAGTTATTCACTAGTCAATATCAACACGAAAATTAGATATGTAAGAGAGAACTTATCTCTTTCATATCTTTTTTATTTACTTTT
>CAMEOO010000013.1 GCA_945929875.1 uncultured Caryophanales bacterium | reverse complement strand
ATTAGTAATAAAATGATAATATACTAAAGAAAGAAGGAAGTTTATGAGAGTAGTATTACAAGTTGTTAAAGAAGCTTCTGTGACGATTGATGGAAAAGAGTATTCTTCTATTAATGATGGTTTTCTTTTACTAGTGGGATTTACTAATAATGATAATCTTGATGTTATAAAAAAAGTCATAAATAAAATAGTTTCTTTAAGAATTTTTCCTGATGAAAACGGTAAGACTAATTTAGGTTTTGATTTTGATAAGCAAGAAATACTATGCGTTTCTCAATTTACTTTATATGCAGATATTGCTCATGGAAGAAGACCTTCCTTTGTTTCTTGCTTAAATCCAATTGATGCTAAAGAATTGTATGAGCAAACGATACAATACTTAAAAGAGATTGGAGTTAATGTTAAAGAAGGCGTTTTCCAAGCGGATATGAAAGTAAAATTAATTAATGATGGACCTTTTACTTTGATGATTGATAGTGAGGACTTGTAGATGAAAGAAAAGAAAGATATTAAAGTTTTAGTCGGACTTTCTGGAGGAGTTGATTCGGCTATTGCGGCTTATTTATTAAAAAAAGAAGGATATCAAGTTTCTGGAGGTTTTATGAGAAACTGGGATGCAATCGCAAATGGCGATTTTTTAGGTAATCCTACTTTAAATGAAAGTCAATGCCCTCAAGAAAAAGATTATGAAGATGCTATGTCGGTAGCAAATAAACTTGGGATAGAATTACTAAGGTGCGATTTTGTTAAAGAGTATTGGGATGAAGTATTCACGTATTTTTTAGATGAATATAAAAAGGGTAGAACTCCTAATCCAGATATTTTCTGTAATAAATATATAAAGTTTGATAAATTTTTAAAATTTGCTAGAGAAAATGGTTTTGATTATATAGCAACTGGCCATTATGCTAAAAGAGTAGATGTAAATGAGAATTATGTAGAAATGCATAAATCTTTTGATCAAAATAAGGATCAAACTTATTTTTTAAGTCAAGTGAGTCAAGAACAATTACAAGCTTGCTTATTTCCTTTAGGTGATATCGATAAAACTGAAGTAAGAAGAATCGCTCACGAATTAGATCTATCCATCGCGGATAAAAAAGATTCCACTGGGGTTTGCTTTATTGGCGAAAGAAATTTTAAAGAGTTTTTGAATAATTATCTACCTGCGAAAAAAGGAGACATTGTCGACATAGTTTCGAAAGAAGTCGTCGGTCATCACGATGGAGTCTTATATTATACTTTAGGTCAAAGAAGAGGTCTTGGTATCGGTGGCTTAAAAGGTAAAGATCCTGTTTCTTGGTTTGTGGTTTCTAAAGATGTGAAAAAGAATATTCTTTATGTTGCTCAAGGTGATGAAAATGAATATTTAAATTCTGATCGAGCAATTATTAGGATGGTTAATTGGACATATAAAGAAAAACCATTAGGTGATCTTCACATAGGTTGTAAATTTAGATATCGACAAAAAGATTTAGGTGTTACTTTAAGATTTATTAAAGAAGATGAAGTGGAACTTCTTTTTGATGCTCCTTATAAAGCAGTTACTCCAGGCCAAGCTGCAGTGTTTTATCTAGATGATATTTGCTTAGGCGGAGGAATTATCGATGAAGTTTATTATAAAGGAGTAAGGAAGTTTTAATGATCAATTTATATTTAAATGATGATCAATATCCAAATAATGGGATCAATCACATAAGAAAAGTAGCAAGAGGCATTCTTTTTAACGACAAAAATGAAATTTGCATTTTGAAGATTTATGGAGAAGATATTTTTGGAATAAGAGATTATTATGAAACTCCTGGAGGAGGAGTAGATGATAATGAATCTTTTGAAGAAGCGGTATTAAGAGAATTAGATGAAGAAGTAGGAGTGAAAAGTCACATCATCGCTTTTGTTGGAGAAATAGAAGATTACTATAATTTGATATTTAGAAAAAATATCAATCGATATTTCATTTGTAAAATTGATGAGATTACTAGAATTCACCATGTTTCTGAAGGAGATTCAATGATCAAAGATTTACTATTTGTGCCTTTAGAAGAAGCGATATCTTTATATGAAAAGATGAGTGATTATGGAGTAAGTAAACTAGTTAAGCAAAGAGAACTACCAATATTAAAAGAAGTAAAGCGAATGATTGATAAAAAAATAATGCAAATATCTTAAAATGTTTTTATAATATCCATTGTAAGGAGAAGGAAGTTATGAAAAAATTTTTTAATAAATTATTTAGCCCAACAAAAACAAAACTATTTTGGCTATATTTTGTCTTTGGCGTTCTACTAATTCTTGCCGGAATTGTCTTAATGCCTGTATGGGGTAACTGTGGCGATTGGTGCTTCTTTAAAGATTGGGGCACTAAAATTATCAATTTGATTATTGCAGCTTGCTTAATTGCTTATTTAGTTCTTTATTTATTAAAGAAACTAATGAGTAGATCAAATGGAGTAGTAAAAGTATTAACTATCGTTGAGTTTGTCTTACTAGCTCTTGTTGCTCTTGGTTGTGTTTTGCAACAATTTAAAATCATTAATGTCGGTTCAGCTTGTCAAATCTTTGGATTAGCACTATGGTGTAGAGGCGCTGTAGAAATCTTTAGAGCTTATTATCATCAACATGGAAATAATGAAAGATATCCTATTTGGTGGTTAGTGGTCGCTTTAGTGTTTGTTTCTTTTGGCGTTTATCTATTTGCTAAACCTTTATTTACTGATGTAGTTCTTTTATGGATCTTTGTCGTTTTAATTCTATTATTTGGAATCTTATTGTTCGTCGATGGATTCTTAGCTAAACCAGAAGGAAAAAAGAAAGTAACTACTACTTCAACAAAAAAATCTTCTAAGAAAAGTAAATAATTAGATAATTATCGGAGCAGAAATGCTCCTTTTTTTTCAAAAGTTACTATATGCAATTGATAAAATTTTATCGATTTATGTTGAAATAATCAAAAAATTATGTTATATTTTAAAAGTAATGAGGAGTAGCATACTCGGCTAATTATCGTCAACACATCTAAAAGATCGGTATTAGCAATCTATAAGATTTTGCAAGATCATTAACATATCGTTAGTGGTCTTTTATTTTTATAGGCCATTATTAGTAATTAATAAGGAGGTTAATTTTATGAGTGTATTAATTACTTCAATTGTACTATTTGTTATCAGCGCATTAGTATTATCATTTATTGCTGTTTACATGGATAAGAAAGGTTTCAGCGGTTCAAGAAAGTATATTCAAAGAAGCAAAAAAGGATATAAACTTATTCCATTATCTCTATTATCATTTATCTTGATTCTTTTTGCTTCATTTACAAAAGTTCCCGCGAATAGCGTAGGAATTATCTATGATGAAGTCCACGGTGGTGTTCAAGAAAAAACTTATAGTGAAGGCTTCCATTCTAAAAGTATCTTTGAACACATCACAACTATTTCAACTGCGAATAGATCTGCATTAGTGAAAACTACTGGACAAACTAATGATGGTCAATATGCTACTTTTGAACTATCAATCATCTATAAAATTAAAAAAGAAGATGCAGGTAAGTTCTATAAAGTAACTAACGCAGATGATATTCCTCAAGATGCATTAGATACCATTATTAAGTCATCACTTCAAAGTTCAACAATTAAATTCAATATCTTTGAGTTATTATCAACAGAACTAGAAAATGCAAGAATTGATTTTAAAGAAGACTTATCAAATGCATTATATGAAAACTACTATATCACTTTAGTCGATGTCGCTTTTGATGATTTAGATGGTGGAGCAGAAGTAGAAGCAATCCTTCAAAAGAGCGCGAAGGCTCAACAAGAAATCGACATTGCTAAATTAGAAGCAGAAGCAAACTTGATTACTGCGAATAATGAGTCGGAAGTTAAAAAGATTCTCGCGGATGCTTCCGCTTATGCAATTAGTCAAGAAGGTAACGCTCAAGGTGAGGCGGCAAGTGCATATGTAAATAATATTCTAAAAATGATTGATGGATTATATGAAAATATGCAAGGCCAATTAACTTATGAACAATGTTCAGAAATGGTCCTATCTATCGTCTTCTATGATTCTTGGGATGGAAAACTACCTGAAGTGTTAACAAGCGATTCCTTATCAAGCATGATTGGATCATTAATTTCTAACGCATAACAAATAGTTTAGGGCAAGGGTGAAAAAGCGCCCTTGCTTTTTATATGTCGAAAATTATCGAAAAAAATATTTTATTGACTTACCAATAATGATTATTTATAATTATCGTAGTCAGATGCGTAAGTCAAAAATTATATTTTAGTAAAAAATTGACTAAAAAATGGATTTTTTTGTATTAATTCATTTTATGATTTCATAAATTTTATTTATGCGGTTGATTTATATGCATAAGATTGTTATTATTTAGAGGCTTATGGAAGATAATTTCAGTTTAAAAATGACATTAAACTGATATATATCAGAAAGGAGAAGTAAAAAAGCAAATTAATTCTTATTTTATAGCAACGAGAAATGCATAACAGATAGAATATATGAATATTTTATTTTTAGATGTATCGTTGCTTAGAACTTAGTAGAAAAAAGTTGAGAACGTTTCTAACTAAGCAGGAAAATGATTTATTTGATTTGTTCTCAAAGAAAGGTGAAAATTATTATAGGTTTAACCTATAAACAAAAATAAGGAAAAATATTATGAGTTTATTAATAGCTTCAAAAAAAGGGAAATGGATTATTGGCGGTGTTTGTGTATTCGCTTTAGTTGCTACCGCTTCTACTGGTCTTGCTAGCTGGGTAATTGGACAACAACAAGATGGGCAAGGATCAGGCAATATAACTGTAGTTGGAACAACAGATCAATCTTGTAAAGCAGTAATTGATGTAGGTTCTTGCGATCTAGCCGTTAAATTTGGACCTTCTAGCAATGGAAATGTTATTAAGATGTCAGGTGCTGAATCAGAAGAAGATTTAACATTTAAGATTGCAGGACATTTAGAATATACTAATGGCACATATTCTACAGTTAAAATTGTATTTGATGCTACTAATGTTGCACCGTTAATTAGTGAAGGATATATTGCTTTACCTAAAGAATTTTCTACTAATGAAGGTGGAAATAAGTATTCTACAACATTAAGCGTAAATAACGATGAAACACATTCATTTTTAGGAACATATTCATTTAAATGGGGCTCTCTAACCGGTGGAAATAATCCATGTTCATACTTTAATGGTGAATCTAAAAAAGGATATACTGAAGCAAAAAAATATTTAAGTGTGTTAGCAGCTACAGAACAAAGCTATGCATTTAACTTTACTGTTTCACCAATGTTAGCTGCATAAATAAAATTATAAAAAACATAGGGATATCTTTTTAGATACCCCTATTTGTGTATTTTGAAAACAATTTTGAAAGGATAAAATTGAGATAAATATGAGCAAAATGGAAATAATTGCCCTCGTGGTTACAATTATTTCATTGCTTTGTTTTTGCATAGTATTTACGATTCTTTTTTCTCACTATTGTAAAGCAAGTTCAGAAGAAGTTCTTTCTGGAAAGAAAGATATAGAATTATTAGACTCTGAGTTTTTAGAAAAAAAGAAGAAAAAGAAAAAAGAATCTAAGACAAGTAAGATAGTAAAAAAAGTAGTTTCTTATGTAGTATTATTTGTTCTAATTGTATTTCTTGGATTATCAATTTATTCAAAAGCGAATAATGATGTGATGTTATTTGGAAATTCTGCTCTATTAACTGTAGCTTCTGGATCAATGTCATATAAGAATGAAGAGAATACATATTTAGATTTCAATAACCTAGACGATCAATTTCAAACTTATGATGTAATTCAAATAGAAAAAGTAAAAGAAGAAGATCTTAAAGTATATGATGTCATCGCTTTTAAAAACGATGAAAATAAGATTATTATTCATAGAATCATAAAAATAGAAAATGATGGTTTAGGAAATAAATATACTACAAGAGGCGATGCAAATAACTTAAGCGATGAATATCAACCACGTTATGAAGATATTGTAGGAAGATATACTGGGACTAGAGTTCCAGTAGTTGGTATCTTTGTCGTCTTCTTGCAATCTTATTCAGGTATGGTGACTGTTGTTGCTTTGATCTATTGCATATATATGTTTGATAAGAATTATAGCAGGCTTAAAAAAGATTGCGATGATAGATTAAATGTTTTGCTCGATATTATTAAAGATCCTTTGGATCTAAAAGAATTTAAAACCACTTACGTTCAATATATATACTATCAAGGAAATGTTTATGAATTCCAAGATGGTGTATTTAAAAAGAAAACTGATGGTGAAAATAATGATGATAAAACTTTATATGTCGTCTCAAATGAAGATGAACAAATTAAAGTAAAAGCTCAAGATGTTTTAGAAAACGTAGAAAAAGAATTAACTGAAAACGAACAAGAAAAAACTCTTGAAGAGATTAAGAATAAAATGAAGGAGTAGCTTATGAAAAGAAAGACCCATTTTACTAGAAAAAATTTAATATTTCTAGCTTTACTATTTTTCTTTTTAGTGATTCAAACTTTCGTCTTACTTTGTTTAGATGTCGGTGGAATGATGAAAAAGAATAATCCAGTAGCAAGCCTTGCTCAATTATTTGGATTAACTCTATTAGATTTAAATATTGTTAATTATGTAACGTATTTGCTAATCGTATTTTATACTTTTGTTTTCTTTGCCGCAGTTTTATATCAAGTTCGTTTAGCTAGATATTATGATGAGAAACCTTTTTCTAAAAAGTATGTTCTTCAATATGTAGCGACCTTCTTTATCTGCGTTATTTTATCATTTGGTTTATCAATATTCTTACAATTACCTTATTCTTTAGATAAACTTGCTTTTACTTTCAAGATGATTTGGGAATCTTTATTCTTAGGAATATTGATTTATATAGTATTAGGAAGTATAATCTTTGCCGTCTTTGTCTTATATATCAACTTTAAAAATATCGATAAACCTTATCGCTTCTTCGGTAAGAAAGATATCTACGATGAAGAAGAACTTGTTGAAAGAGAAATTGCAAAAGAAAAGAAAGATAAGGAAGAATCAGATCTATCAAAATCTTTAGATATGCCTGCAGAATTAAGTGGAAACATCAATGCAAGCGCAAATGGATTAGGTGGGACAACCACTGTTCAAGGTGGTGTATCAAGTAGTGAAGAAGAACCATTAAAAGATAAACAAATCGTATTCCCTGGCCTTTGCACCATCGATAACGAATTTGAATTTGGCGTTCCACACATCGATTCAACAAATATTACTCTAGAAGAATTAGCTACTAGATTTAGGAATTATTTAGCTTCTAATCATTTATATTTTGATATTAGAATCATTAGAGAATTCATTAGTAGTTTTGCTACTACTAGATTAGTCATTTTAGAGGGTTTATCTGGTACTGGTAAATCTAGTTTACCTAGATACTTTGCTAGTTTCATTGGAGAAGAAGCTTTCTTTACTCCAGTTCAAGCTACTTGGAGAGATCGTACTTCTTTACTTGGCTACTACAATGATTTCTCTAGAACTTTTAATGAAACAGATTTCTTAAAGAGATTATATAGAGCTAGTTACACTACTTCAAATATCAATATTATGGTATTAGATGAACTTAACTTATCGCGTATTGAATATTATTTTGCCGATTTCTTGTCAGTTCTTGAATATCCTTCAAGTGAATGGAAGATTAATCTTATGCAATTACCATATTCTTTTGATGCTCCAAGTCACGTATTAGAGGGAAAGATTATCATTCCAGAAAATACATTCTTCGTTGGAACTGCCAATAAAGATGATTCTACTTACACAATTACCGATAAAGTTTACGATAGAGCGATTACTTTAAGTTTCGATGATCGAAACGAACCTTTTGAAGTAGAAGGAGAAGTAGGTAGCATCAATATTTCTTACGAGGATTTAAATAGATTATTTGATGAAAGTAAAAATGATGAATCTAAAAAGTTAACTAGAGAAGAATTAGAAACATTTAAAAAATTATCTAACTTTACTTATGAAACCTTCGACATTACCTTTGGTAATCGTATCTTAAATCAAATAAATGAATTTGTTCCTGTGTTTGTAGCTACTGGAGGAACTAAAGAAGAAGCTTTAGACTTCTTATTCACTCGTAAGATTCTTTACAAGATTGAAGGTAGATTTGAAGATTACATCAAGCAAGGATTATTAGAATTAAAGAAATTAATTACTAAGTTATATCAAGATAAATTTACCATGTCCATTCAAGAAATCGACAAAATGCTTAAGAGGTTATAATAATGATTTCTTATAGAGAAGAGTATTTTAATCAGTTTTTAAACGAGAAGATTTTTAAATCCTCTTCTTTTAAGTCATTTAAAAAAAGTATCGATGAAGTAAAAATCTATGGCCCAGAACTTACTGGAAAAGATTCAAAGTTTATTTCAGATTGTAAAAATGTATTGGATGTTATTACTAGCATCATTAGAAAACCTCAGATTATTAGTAAAGAAGAAGAGGCGATTGTAAGAAGTGATCAAGCCTATAATATCGATAATGAATCTTTTAAAAAGACGATAAAAGATTCATCGTTATGGAAAAGAAAAAAAGGAACTATGGAACCGGAAAATGTTCATGTCAAACAAGCTATTGATTCTTATTTCTTATACGAGAATATCTTTGTTACTAAAGTGTTAGATTTCATCAACAATGAATTAAATTCTTTGGAAAAATCTTATAGTAAGAAAGTAACTAATTTTAAAGGATTATTTGAAACTGAATCATATACTTATAATCGATTTGGAGTTTTTTCTCACTTTAAAGGTAGTAGTTATCCTTATTCAGGAATACTTGGTACCCATGAGCAAAGTGTAAAAGAGAACTCTAAAATTGTTACTAAGTTATTAAAGAAAACTTCTAAATTATGTTCTACGCCTTTTTATAAAGACCTACATAACGCAAAAGTTCGTCAAAATCAAATTATGATGACTAATATTCTTTTAAAAGATCGAAGATATAATACATGTTATCGTTTTTATAAGAAATATATTTCTTTAGAAAATGATGAATATTATTTACCAATATATCAAGATTATATCTTAATGAGAATGATTAAAGATTTAAATGAAGAATACAAGTTTACTTATAGGCAAAATAAAATTAAAGTTACTAATAGTGAAGATGGTTTAGACTTTAACAAAGAGATATTAATGAAGGATCGCCATTTCCGTTATTTAATTACTAAAGATAAAGAAAATTATGGATTTATTATTAATGTAAAACTAAAAAATTACGATGAAGAAATAATTTATGCTAGATATTACATAATTCTAGCAATGGAAATAAATAGTGAGAACTTAGATAGTTATAAAGAAAAAGTTTCTTTAAAATATCAAGAAGGATATGATCATGTAACTATTATCACATTAAAGAACTTAACTAATTACTATAATGGTATATTAGTAATTTCCTTTGATGAATTAGATGATAACAAAAATGGCTTATCTAATTTATTTACTAGTTATCATATGGTATTTAAATGTGATTTTAATGAATATGAGCAATTATGTCCAATTTGTGGAAGTAGAAGCGTAGGAAATATCGATGTAGAATATCATTGTTCTTCATGTGAAGGTAAATGGATGAAACTAAATATGTATAAAAGAGATTTCTTATGGATCAAAAGCTTTGGAGGTAAATAGAAGTGAGTGAAAAGGTAGTATTAAAAATCCAAGATTTATATAAATCTTATGGAAGAAAAGAAGTAATTAAAGGTTTATCTCTAGAAGTTAACGAAGGAGAAATTTTTGGTCTAATTGGTAAAAATGGTATTGGTAAATCTACCACTATCGATTGTATTATCGGTAGCAAGACCTTCAACAGCGGAATAATTGAAATCGATGGTTGCGATATTAAAAATGAGCCTTTAGAAGCTAAAAAGAAATTTGGTTACGTTCCAAGCGAACCTTGCCTTTATGAAATGATGACAGGATATGAATATTTATCTTTCATCGCCTCTATTTATAATGTTAAACCAGATATCTTTAAAAGCAATTTAAAGATTTTATCCATTAAGTTTGATTTACCTAGTAGAGATTTAAATTCGAAAATCAAAGAATATTCTCACGGTATGAAACAAAAATTGGGCCTTATGGCTAGCATGATCCATAATCCTAAAGTTTGGATATTAGATGAACCAACTGTAGGATTAGATGTTATGGTCTATCAAAGCTTAGTTCAAGTTATGAAAGAATTTGCCTCTCATAATAAAACGATATTAATCACCAGCCACAATTTAGATATGGTGGCAAAAATTTGTAATCGAGTAGCGATTATCAACGAAGGAAAAATAGTAAAATTAATCGATTTTAATAAAGAACCTTACTATCGAAATAATCTTTCTAAAGTATTCTTTGAAATTTATAATAGGAGCGAGTATGTTTCTTAATTTAGTGTTGAAAGAATTTAAAAATGGAGCGTTATTTGACAAACTTAAAAAGAAAAACTTTTTAAGCCTATTTTTAAATCTAGTTTTAGCGATTGGATTTGTCTTTATTGAGATTTATCTTTACAAGATGATCAATGAAAAACTCATGGCTTTTAAAGGAGCTAGTTTAAGCTTTTTAACTATCTTCCTATTTGTTGTGTCTATTGCTCACATTTTATTCTTGACCGCGAAAGTGAGAAAGACGATGTATAGCAAAACTGATAGCGATATTTTAATTAATAAACCAGTATCTCCTGTATTAAATATCATGAGTAAAATCGTCTTTATCTATTTAAGAGACGTGATGATGAATTACTTAATCTCATTTCCAATTTTAATGGTATATGGAATGAGTAATAATGTAATATCAAGAGTTTCTTTCTTGATGTTTCTTTATCCAATAATCATTTCCATTTTTGAAACTGGATTAAGTTATTTATTATCTTTACCTTATGAAGAGATTCATCTATTTTTAAAAAAGCATTTTATCGTTCAAGTTATTACTTCGATAATTATTATTTTAGGATTATGTTTTGTCTATTCTTTCATACTAAATTCTTTCTTAGTATTAGTTAGAGATAATAATATCTATGCGATATTTTCTAAAGATACGATTACTAAATTAGACGATATCGCTAAGTTTTTGATTCCTACTAGATTTTATATTCAACTTATTTCACTAGATTATTCTGGACTTCTTTATATTTTATTGATTTCTCTAGCAATCTTTATTATTGGAGGAATGATTAGCTCAGGATATTACATGAAGAGTTTAAATAGAGAAAAGATCAATAAGAATAAAAATAAAGAAAAAGAAGTAAAACTAACTAGTGAAAATAAAGCTTTATTAAAAAAAGAATTAGCGTTATTTTTTGAAGATTCCAATTCGATCTTTTCTTCTAGCGGCCTTTTAGTTATGGAACCATTCTTAACAGTTTTAGTTATTCAAGCGATGAATACTATTTTTAAAACTGGCGCATTAACTTATGTAATAAGTTTCTTCCCTTACTTACTTCCAATCATGCACATCCTATTTGTAGTGTTATTTTCTACTTTTATTAATGCCTCTTCTTCTTTTGTTATTTCAAGAGAAAAACATAATGGAATAAGAATATGTAAAACTATTCCTATTTCTTATCAAAAGCAAATTTTAGTGAAGATGCTAGTTCCTTTTATACTATCAACCATTTCATTATTTATATCTGTTTTAGTGTTACTAATAAGTGGTCAAGTAAGTGTACTGTATGGAATTTTAGCCTTCTTCTTTGGCTTATTCTTATCTAGTTTTTTAGAACTAGTATCCATTTATAACGATTTGAAATATCCCACTAAAGAAAATGAAGATTCAAATAAGTCTTCATTAATTTCCTTATTAGCTATTGCTCTTCCTATGGTTTTTGTTGGAGGGATGTTTTTACTTAGTTACTTAGGTCTTCCTTTAGTGGCTTCTTATTTTATCTTGCTAGCTATCTTATTATTAGTTTTAGGTGGATACGTATACTTATTTAATAAAAAAGTGACAAAGCTTTTTGTCAGTTTAGAAATGAGGAATTAATATGTCAAAGAAATCATTAGCAATTTTATTATTACTTCCATTTATCATTTCAATATTATTTTTTGTGACATCTTCATTTTTATTTACTAAGATTCAAGGAGATATCACTAATATTTCTTGGAAATATAAGAATGAAGAAGCATTCTCTTTGTCAGATAAGATTAAACTAGAAGCTACACCAGTTCTTGCTAGCAATGAAGAAGATGTCAATGCGACTTTAATTTGGTCAGTTAAAAATGTTAATGAAAGTGAAGAACCTCATGCAGAAATTCAAATTATCGATGGAGAAAGTTATTTAGTTCCTCTTTCAGAAGGAGAAGTGATCATCACTTGTAAGAATACTTCAGGAAATATTACTAAGTCATTTAGAGCTAAACTTTTCAGCGGATTTACTATCGTTGTCAATACTTCTAGAGCTCGCTCTCATCAAAAGATTGACAGTAATGATTACTATGGAATGTATGATTTTTCTAACGATCAAAAAGTAAAAGCAAGTTTTTACTTAGATGTTGAAATTGTCAGTGAAGAATCTAATACATCTAATATTAACTATAACGTAGTTACTTCTTCAAATGTTACTTATGATAAATCATTAAATAAAGTAACCATCAATAGCTTTGGTGATAGCTATGTTAACTTTGTAAGTGTTTCTGACGTAAACAACGTTTTAGGTAGTTACAAATTTAAAGTGATTGAGGAAGGTTATAACGTCTATTCTTATAACGATTTATTAAATTGTACAAATAAAGATGAAGAAGGAAAAATCGTTTGTTTACAAACTAATCTTGATTCTTTAAAAAATACTTATGAATTAGATGAAAAAGAAAATGTAAAATTAGATGAAAACAAAAATCCTATTTTAAAAGAAGAAACTACCGCTTTATTTGGTAATTACGATGTGAAAAATAAAAAATATTCTTTTGATCAAGAAGTCTATTCTTTTGAAACAACTTATAACAGTGAATATCTTGATCAATATAACGAAACTGTATCAAAAGACGAACAAGTTTCTAAACAAGTTCTTGCTGGAGTCCATATTCAAAAAGACTTCTATGGAAATGGATATTTAATTAATGCTCATAATCTATGTTATCCAAGTGGAACTACTATTGGAGATACAGGACTAATTAATCTTGCTTCAACTGATTTATTTAGAGGCCCTTTACCTTTTGTCTTTATCGGTAATCCATCTTCTCCTATTGTTGAAGCATATGGACAAGACAATGTGGGATTCTATGTAGATGGAGATAACATTACCTTAAATGATGTCTTCTTTAAAAACTGTGACTTCTCTTCTATTTTGCAAAATAATGATACAAGTGGCACAGTTGTAGAAGTTAATGGTGATAACGTAGTAATTAAGAATTCTTACTTATCGTCTGGAAGAACAGTTCTTAGAGCTTTTTCAACAAATAATCTATTAGTTAAGAATTCCTTACTAGAAAAAGGAAGAGAATTCATCGCAAAAATTGGAAGTAATGAATATGAAAAGATCGATTTAAATCAAAAAGTTTCTTTTACCATTTTTGGGGAACAAAAAGAAATTACTAAGAAGCAATTTATCGATGAAGGATATCTAGATGGAATTTGTGCAGAGTTGTTGATGAAATCTTTAGTGGAGTCTGAAATCCCTGAAGAAGAACTTATTCCTTTATCAAAAGTGGTGACTGAAGTATTAAATCCTAGAGAAGTTATTGAAGATGAAAATGGTGAAGTTATCTATAAAGGTGATGTCACTTTTGAAGATACCTATTTCTATCAATCTGGAATATTTTCTCTTGGGATTGATGCAATGTTTAATGGCTCTTATCTCTACAGCGGTTCTCCTTTAAAAGCGATTTTAGGTGAGATGATTAATGGAATTCTTTTCCCAGATAATATTGGAGGAGTATCTTATCCAACTAAAACGATCTTAAAAGGTGATACTAGATTCTACGATTATAAAACAATTGAAGAAATAGATATAAATTGTTTAGTTTATCAAGACGTTTCTTCTTTAACTGGAGGTAATCCTCTTGATCTAGATTCTTTCTTCCCAATTAAGTCTTTATTATTTGAACACTCTAAGAAAAGTGGGTATGTTCATAATGATGATAATAAAGAATATGTCTCTACAATGCTAGCTAAATATGGTGGAGGAATAAATAGATCGATAGTTATTTACGATGAGTTAGATAGTAAAAATGAAATTGTTAAAGACGTGAAATTAGATATCTTAAATGCTGCGTTAAATAACGCTCCTACTTCAAGTGAAATTACTGACTTATTTGCCTTTATGATTGGAAGATGCGTTCCAATGGCTACTGGATTTGAACCATTTGAAGTGATGATGTATAATGGTAAACAAAGTGAGGAAGCTTATCTATTTAATGAACAGATTTCATTAGATAATTTAATATCTCGAGCAAATTAGGAGGATAGTATGATGAAAAATAAACATATTGTAAAATCGTTATTAGTTTCACTAGGATTAATCTTAACTCCTAGTTTAACTTCTTGTAGTTCTTTCTTTGACACAAATGATGAAGCAACCGCAATAAAAGATATCGTTACTGAAGTCTTAGAGGATGGCTCTACGCAAGTGACTATCATCTTTATCGATGAAGAAAAAGAACCTATAGTTTTTACTATTCCTCAAGGTAGTCAAGGAGAAACAGGTAATGGGATTAAATCCATTGAACAAGAGTTTAATGAAGATCATACACTCTTAATACTAACTATTACTTTTACCGATGAAGAGATGGAACCAAAAGTAATTGAAGTGCCTGTCATTAATGGTAAAGATGGGGTATCAATTAAGAATATAGAAACTACTATAGAAGAAAATGGCTCTACCAAGGTTACTATTTCTTTTGATAATGAAGGAATGGACCCAGTGGATTTTACTATTCCTAAAGGGGAAAAAGGAGAAACAGGTAACGGAATTAAAGAAGTAAAAGTCGTTCAAAACGATGATGGAAGTCAAACTATTACTATCAAATATACAGATATTTCAATGAGTGATACAGTCGTCACTATTCCTAAAGGAGAAAAAGGTGATGGAATCGATTATGCTCTATCAAGAGAAGATGATGAGTATTACTATTTAGATTTTTATTTTACTAACTCACAAGAACCAACATCATTTAAATTTTCTAAACCTACTCAACCTTCTACTTGGTTGTCTGGAATTAGTGATCCAATAGAAGAAGATGGAAGAAATGGAGATTTTTATATCAATAAATCCAATTTAAAGATTTATCAAAAAGATAATGGTAGTTGGATGTTAATTGCTCAACTTTCTGAAAGTAAAGAAACTCACACGGTGACTTTTGATGCAAATGGAGGAAACTTTTCTAGCGATACTTTCTCAACGGTATTTGAGATTAATCATGGTGAAACCTTCTATGGAAACGATAAGTGTATCTTCCCAAGAGTTACTAATGGAACAAAAACCTTCTTAGGATGGTATACATCAGTCAATAAAAACGATCCAACCGTAGGAAAGTTTACTGACCTCACCCCAGTTTATAGCGATATGACATTATACGCTTGGTGGTCAGAATAAAATAATTAAGTTAGATTAAAAGTCTAACTTTTATTTTTTAAATCATTTATAATGGTTGAAGAAAAGAGGAAATATATGAAGGTAGGTTTAGTTTCACTAGGGTGCGCGAAAAATTTAGTGGATTCAGAGATGATTCTTTCTTTGATGAAAAAGAATGGATTTGAAATAGTTGATTCAAAAGAAGAAGCCGATATTATTATTGTTAATACCTGTGGATTTATTGAATCTAGTAAACAAGAATCAATCGATACAATTTTTGAGATGACTCAACTTCATAAGATTCTTGTTGTTACTGGGTGTTTAGTAGAAAGATATAAAGAAGAACTGGAAAAAGAAATTCCAGAAGTAGATTTGTTTATTTCTATTAGAGAGTATCCTCATTTTATTGAATTATTAAATACTGTAATTAAGAATAAAAATTTATCAGGTTATTTAGATTTATCTAGTCGAGTAATATCTACAAAACCATTTACTGCATACTTAAAAATAAGTGAAGGTTGTAATAATAGGTGTACTTATTGTGCAATTCCTTTAATTAGAGGTGGGTTCAAATCTTTTGATAAAAATGAAATAATATCTCAAGCTTTGTCTTTAAAAGATCAAGGTGTCAAAGAATTAGTGGTCATTTCTCAAGATACTACTAGGTATGGATCTGATATTAAAGAGTATCAAACTGATATCGTCGATTTATTAAAAGAACTTTTAAAAATTAAAGAATTTGAATATATTAGACTTCTTTATCTTTATCCAGATGAAATTAGTGATGAACTAATTGAATTAATGGGAAAAGAAAAAAGATTAACTCCTTATTTTGATATTCCTATTCAACATTGCTCAAGTAAAGTCTTAAAGGATATGCATCGAAGAGGAGACAAAGTATTCTTGACTAATTTATTTAAAAAGATTAAAGAAAAAGTCCCTAATGCGATATTAAGAACTACCTTAATTGTCGGCTTCCCAGGAGAAACAGATGAAGATTTTAATGAATTAGTTGATTTTATTAAAGAAATTGAATTTGACCATTTAGGGGCATTTACTTATTCTAGAGAAGAAGGAACGCCTTCTTATGATTTTATTAATCAAGTAAGTGAAAAAACTAAAAGAGCTAGATTTAATAAAATTATGAAAGAGCAAAAAAAGATTTCGTTTAAAAAGAACAAAGAAAGAATAGGTCAAATTCATGAAGGATTAGTTATCGGATACGATTTTGATTCTAACACCTATTCTCTTAGAAGTCATTTTAACGCCCCAGATGATATTGATGGAGCAATAATATTTAAAAGTGATCGACCTTTAGAAGAAGGAGAAAAAGTAAAAGTAAAGATTACTACTTGCGATAGTTATAATCTTTATGGAGAAATAATCGATTAATATTAAAGTGCATATATTAACATATAGGTGGTTAATATATGCTTTTTTTAAATAATAGAAAAAATAAAAGTTACGTAAGAAAAATATTTAAATCAATTGAAAATAAATTATATGGAATAGATCAAGAAATGGCTAATGAATACTTGTCTTGGCTTGATAAAAAAACTTCTTATTTAAGAAAATCTTTAGAAAAAGAAGGATATGGAGTTCAACCTGATAATCTTCAAAGAGGAGATATCGTCTGGATTGAATTTGGAATAAATGTTGGAACTGAATTATCTGATTATAAAACTAAAGGTCATTATGGGGTAGTATGGAATGTCGATTTAGGAAATGTGGTAGTGATTCCTTTATCTAGTCGAGAGACAACAGGTTCAGAATTAACTTACGATTTAGGAATTATTGAAGGATTAAATGAAAAAGAAGATACCCATTCTTATTTAAAAATAGATGCAATTAGATCAATTTCTAAAAGAAGAATAGGGAGAATGAATAATAAGGAAAGTGGGAAAATCACTCTTTCTAATGATAAAATCGATTTAATTAAAAAAGCTTTGGTTGATTCTTTTATCAATTAGATATACATTAATTGTTGTAGGTTATTTTATGAAAGAAGAAGTTATTCATCCTTTAGAAGTATTAAAAGATAAAGACAGTAAAATATTGATTTTAGGTTCATTTCCTAGCGTAAAGTCTAGGGAAATGAATTTCTTTTATATGAATAAAACTAATCGATTCTATAAAGTGCTTTCTTCTTTATTAGGTATTGACTTATTTTCTATATCTATTGAAGAAAAAAAGAGAATTCTTTTAAAAAACCACATCGCTTTATACGACGTAGTCAAAAGATGTAGAATCCATGGATCTAGCGACAGTTCTTTACAAATACTAGATTATAGCGATATTTATGAAATCTTAAAGAATACAAAAATTAATAAAATATATCTAAATGGTTCTTTAGCTTATTCTTTATTTATCAAAAAATACCCAGAATTATCAAATATATCCTATAAATTACCTTCAACTTCCAGTGCGAACGCAAAAATGAAATTAGAAGATTTAGTTTCTTCTTGGTCTATTATTTTAGAAGAGTTAAGAAAGTGAGACATTTTGAATTGTAAATTACAAAGAAGATAAAAAACAATTGACTAAATACTCTATTATTATTAAAATAATAGAGCAAATAGGGAATGCCTCATTAGTTAAATGGCATAACGGATCCATGGTAAGGATCAATTCGTAGTTCGATTCTGCGATGAGGCACCATTTGTTGTGGTTAACTCCACTTTTTTTATTTTAAAAATCAGATTTGTATATTAACTAATTAAATTTAGGTATAAATATCAGTTATTATAATTATAAATTATAATAGTGTTTACACAAATTTATCCTCGTGATAAAATTGTTGTGCAAAAAAGATAAAGATTTTTTCTTATTTAGGTGATAAATTAAATGAAATTCTTAAAAAAGAGATACATAGCATTACTAACTTTACTTTCATCAGTCTCTTTAGTGGGTACTGGTTTTTCAAGTTGGTATATGTCCTGTCAAACTCCTGATAGCGCAATGGGAAGTATTACTGTTCCAGCAATTGAAGGAGACATACCTGGCATTTATTACATCTCTAATAGTGAATATTCTTTTGATTATTATCAAATGGATGGCATTTATTATTTCACCACTTCTTCTATTGGAATAAAAATGAAAATGAATATACCTGAATTCTATACTAATCTTCCCTCTGATAAAAGTGATGTATATTTAAAACTAAATCTTTCATACACTTATTCTGGATCATCTGATTTAGATCTTTTCTCTTCAAATAATTCTTATACGACTCCACCTACGAAATCTAGAATGTCCCTGGTGGATTTAGATAGTTATTATATTGAATCTGAAGATATTGTATCTTCATCTTCTTCTGCTTCTGGTAAGAATTATCATAAATTGGAGTCAAAAATTTGTGCTTTTAGTTTAAATAAATATTCCTTATATAGTTTGGCAAAATCTTATTCTACCAGTAACATTTTGTATTTTTGGGCTGAATTTAACTTCGAAATAAAAGATAGTTTTACTAATATTTTTAACGAATATAAAAATCTAGAATTTAGATTAGAATTCAATGCTATGGAGGCTAGTTCATAATGAAAAAGATTAGATTAATAGCATTAATAGTTTTTGGCTTTATTATTTCAATCTTTTCTGGTGCTTCAAATTGGGTTTTAATTAATAGTACTGATTCAAAATCCGCGAGTAGTGACTCAACTCATACTGTTACTGTTTATTATAAAACTGTTGAGGATAAGTATGTTTGGACGGAAGTAACAGAAGAAGGAACGCAAACAGGTACTAGCCAAACTTCGACCGGTGATAAAAATTCTATTGAAAAAACATATTATGATTTAGGTAAAGGAGGAACATTTGGCTGGACCGAAGAAATGACAGATACTGTAAATAATATCAAGTATAAAAACTATTATGAGATTTTATCTACAAGCTCTTCAGGATTGATTAATAAAAAATATACAATTGAATATGCAGAATTTAAAGTGATTACCGCAAGAGGAAGCATGAATACTATACTTAATGATAAATATGAAGAATATAAAATTATTAAAGTTAAGAATGGTTCTAAAATTAATCCTGTTGATATAAAGGCAAATTATCAAAATTGTGGATTCTATACTTCTAGTGCATATGATACTTTTTTTGATTTTTCTGTTCCAATTACAAGTGATAAAACTATATATATTAAGTATTTTAAATCCGATGAATCGTTAGCTAATTTGATTAAAAACTTATCTGGGACAATGAATTTGTACAATTCACATTTAGGTGGGTCTGGTGGCACTAATGATTTGTATTCAGATAATGGTATTACATATGATACTAATTCAGATACTGCTTTTTTAGGTGCAACAACAATTAATAGCGGAGCAACCGTCAATTTTACATATGGAGCAAATCTTGTAAATATAAAGCCATATACTGATGAAGCGGTTCCTTATGATGAAATTGCAAATCATAGAAACACAGGGGATAGTTATGTAGCAACTGAGGTTACTAATACTGCTAGCACTCCAAATTCATGTGCTTTACGTGTTAAATTAACTGGCGATATGATAGTTAATGGATCGTTAACAATAGGGGCAAAAATAGGAGATGGAAACAGTTTTATAAATAGTTATATTATTGGAGAATATACTGAATTAGATCTTAATGGCCATACATTAACTATCAATAATGACGGATTAGTAACGGCATTTGGTGTCATTTCTGATACTATTGGAACTGGTGGAATTGTAGTAAAAAATGGTGGAAGATTATATTCTACTTTTACTTTGTACGATACTCGTGGTGGTAATCAATCTACTTTTGGCTATTCTAAAGGACAATGCCCATTTACCCATTATTCTACTCCTTACATTAAATGTAAAATGAGTTTTGAGTATGGTTCAACTTTTGATGGATATGTAAAGTTTGACTTAGGTAGTTTGGGAATAACTAACACATCTGTTTCTTTATTATCTTTAAACGATAACTCTATTTTTAAATGGAATAGTAACAATTCTAATGGTAAAGTTACAGTTACACCATATATAGTAAGTGCTTTATACAATTCTAATCATTACTACAATAATGATACAAAGCAATATTATTATCGAAGATATAAGATTGATGTTGATGGTGATATTAATGTTATGAATGCAAAATTATCAGCGAATATTAATATTAAAAAGTCTATTGGAAGTTATGATATAGAAATTAATAAATCTTTTGATATTTATTTGGGAAGAACAGGCTTGCCAATAAGCCCAGTTTTTGATATTTGTGTAAAAAAAGGATCGAATGTTTATGTTCCAATTGAAGTTAATTTTTATCCTGGATCTTCTTTGAAAACAGAAAAAGGATCGAATATTCATTTTACTAAAATAGGTAGTTTCACTTATGATAGTGTTAATGTTTCTTACAAAGTTGTATTAGTAACGGTTGTTAGCAAAACTATTCCAGGAGAGACAAAGTATTTGTGTGGTCAGATTCGATCGTATAGTTATAATTTTAGTACTTATAGCGGATATACGTTAACTACTTTGCCTGGAGGAATTTACACAGGTTCAAATAATACTTTTAAATATTTAAAGCCTAATAATATATTTATTGATGGAAATATCACATTTGATACATCTATTGATACTAATAGTGGGAAATATATGCTTTCTGGCCCAATGAATTTATGTAATGAAGCAATGAATACTGTAATCAATAATAAAGCATATTTACAATCTTATGGAATAAAAGGTGAGCAATATGGGTCTGTTTGGTTTAATGGAAATACAATAACAGAACATAATAATAATAATTCATATGTTCTTGTTTCAACATATAATTGTTTACCATTGATTAGTTATGGTAAGGCATACATTCTTGATTCTAGTAGACAAATTGAAGGAACTTATAACACACTAACTAATATTTTTAGCGCTAATAATGGGAAAAAATATTTTTTGAAAGTTAGTGATAATGTTTTACAAGGAGGTACAGGACCTTCGTATCAAGACAATCCTGTAGATAGGGACGTTACTCCTACTGAAGCTACTTCAGTTTCAACTTATGGCGTCGTAAGTGATGGCACAAATCAATATGTTTCATTTTGTGGAGTATTTGTATTAGTTGAATCGGTTACATCTGATACACAAGTGACTGTTTCTTCCAAAAAATTTAATTCTAATCCAGATAGTTCGTTGCTGAAAGATAGCAACAAGAATCCTACTTATCCTACTAGTATTACTTTGACTTATCAATCAAGCAGTGGACTATGGAAGAAGAGTTAATATAAGTTACTTGATTTTCAGATATTGTCATTTTTTGTCGACTAGATAAAGTTAATATCACCTATATTTCATTTTAAAATGATTGTGGACTAGAAATTGATAGAGATATCAATGCTGCGATTAATATTAGAAATAAGGGTAAACTATCTTTTTCCTAAGGTAATATTTGTTTCTATGGTAGAAACTATCGAAAGTTACGCTAGGGGAGAGTCTGTAAGAGGCAGCTATTGCCCATTAATCGATGAACCTAGAATCTTGTGACTTTAGTCATGAGAGTGTTCAAAAATATTTAAATGATAAGTAAAAATAAACTTTTCTCTTTATTCTTAAATTTCATTTTATTAAAATAAATAAGGTGAATTTATGAAGTCTAAATTTTCTTTTATCTTATTATTAATAGTAACAATTATCTGGGGTAGCGCCTTTGTATTTCAAGATATCGCAAGCGAGCATGTATCTAGTTTTACTTTTAATTTTTTTAGATTCTTTTTTGCTTCATTATTTCTTATTCCTTTAGCAATACTAGGCTATGAAAGCGATAAAAAGAAAGGAAAAGAGAATAAAACAAAGGATTTAATTTTAGGTTCTTTCCTCTGTGGTAGTTTTCTTTGCTTAGCATCAGTTTTACAACAAAAAGGGATTGAAACTACTTCTGTAGGTAAATCTGGATTTATTACTTCAAGTTATATATTAATTATTCCTATTATCTCTTTCTTTTTAAAAAAGAGATATTCAATCAACGTATATCTTTCGGTGGTAATTGCTCTTGTAGGACTATACTTACTATGCGTAAAGGGAAGCTTTTCTTTAGAAACAGGAGATATCTATCTATTGGGTGGAGCTCTTTGCTATGCGATTCAAATAATTTTTGTTGAAAGATTTTCAAGTAAGACTAATTGCTTTTGTTTATCTTTAGGTCAAGCTTTAGTGTCTTGTATATTTTGCTTAGTTCCAATGCTTTTAATTGAAAATCCTTCTTTTGAACAAATAAAGTTAAGCATTTGGCCTATTCTTTATATCGCTTTGTTTTCAACTACGATTGGCTATACTGGACAAATCATCGCTCAAAAGAATATCAATCCGACAATTGCAAGTTTGATTATGTCTTTAGAATCAGTTTTCAGCGTGATCTTTGGGGCAATTATTCTAAAACAATATTTAGAGATAAGAGAAATAATTGGATGTTTAGTAATGTTTATTGCCATCATCTTTTCTCAACTTCCTAGTGAATGGTTTAAAATTAAGAAAAAGAATTGTAAATAATTGGATAAATTTAAGTAGACTTTTTTTGATAAGATTCTTTCGGAGGTTCGTATTATGAAAAAATATTATCAAAGTCTTTTATTATTCGCTATTACTTCATTAATGATTTTATCATCTAAATCTAGTATTTCTGGTGTATCAATTATTTCTAGCGAAGCAAATACTTCTATAATTGAGGAAGTAGAAGTCAATAGTCAAACATTTAATTATTCTAGCGATAGTAGTTTAGATGTATCATTAGAGATCCAACATACAAGTGAAGATATCTCTATTAATGATAATTATTTTACTAGCAGTAATCTTACTTCAACTAGCCCATCTGTTCCTACTTATGAAGGAAAGAAAGTAAAAGTATATTTAAATCCTTCTGTTCAAGTTAATAATTTATATGTTAACAATCTAGGAACTGAAGCGGGGAATATGAATGATATCTGCGAATATATGGTTGAAGAATTAAAAAATGTTGAATTTATTTCTCTTAAATATAATTTAAGATATTTATCTTTAGCAAATTCCATTAAAGAAAGTAATGATTTTAACGCCGATATTCACCTAGCTCTTCACTCAAATGCTGGAGGAGGCCAAGGTAGTGAAATCTATACTTCTAACGACACTCATTTTGCAACTTATATTTATGAGAAATACACTTCTCAAATTGGAAATTTTAAAAAAAGAGGAGTTAAGATAAATAATACGTTTTATGAAATAAAGAATAGTAAAGCTAAAAATAGAGCCTTAATTGAACTTTTATTTCACGATAATGTAAATGAAGCTACTTTTATTGTTAATAACAAGAAAAAGATTGCAAAGATATTATCAAATGCAATAATAACTTACATTCAAGAATTTTATTTTAATATTTATTAAGGATAATTCATAAACTAGTACGGGTGATTAGTTTTGAAAATTAATGTTAGAAGTCTATTTAAAAGTATTATTCCTCCTATATTAGCCGGAGCAATCGGGTCATTATTTGTATATTTAGATTATGTATCTTACGATGAATTAGTTAAGCCATTTTTAAATCCACCTAAGTGGGTGTTTCCTGTTGCTTGGTCGATAATCTATATACTATCGATGATTTCTACCTATATCTTTGATACGAAAGTTAACGATAAAGAGACAAGGCAAAAAGGATTAATCAATTTCTATTTAAACATGTTCATCAATGCTTTATGGACAGTTACTTTCTTTGGCCTAGGCCAGCTCGTGGTCGCATTAATTATCTTAGTTTTACTATATATGTCTACTTTATCTACTTATTTAACTTATCGAAAAATAAATAAATTAAGTGGCAATTTATTTATATTTTATCTTTTATGGTTACTTTTAGCCTTATACTTAAATATTTGCATAGTTTTTTTGAATTAAGGTTTTGATTTTTTCTTCGTTGTGATATAATGATTTGGACTTGAAAAAGGAGATAAAAAAATGAAAGACGAAGAAATTATTGTTACTAAAGAAGGCTTTAGAAAATTAAATGAAGAATTAAGAAATTTAATCGATGTAGTTCTGCCTGAAGTAATCGAACAATTAAAAGAAGCTAGAGCCCAAGGTGACTTATCTGAAAACGCTGATTACGATGCAGCAAGAAATAGACAAGCGGAAGTTGAAGGAAGAATCGCTCAATTACAACATCAAATTGAAAATGCAAAAGTCATCGATGAAGTAAGTGGAAAATCTAATGTTGTTAGAATCGGTTGCTTTGTTACTATTAGAGATTTAAGCGATAATTCTGAAACTAGATATCAAATCGTTGGTTCTACTGAATCTGATCCAGAAAACTGTAAGATTTCTAATGAATGCATGCTTGCAAAATCAATTTTAAATCATAAAGTAGGAGAAAAAGTTCAAGTTAAGGTTGTCCGTCCTTACGATGTTGAAATCTTAAAAGTTGAAGCTGAATAATTAAGAATTAATTTTGTGATTAAAGAGTAGGAAAGTAAGTAGTCTTACTCTTTTTTATTTTGTTGTATTAATAATCGGATATTTAGTTATATAATTATCTTGTGGAGGTCATTTTTATGAATTACGATGTTAAAATGAAAAACATGATTTTAGAATTATTAAAATTTAAGCAATATAAAAGGATGAATCTTTGCTTTAAAATTTTAATTGCAATCTTAGAAATTCCGTTTGCTTTAGCTTTATTAATTAATGTTGGATTATTTTATTTAACCTATGCATTATTTAGATTAATTAGTGAACCAATAGACTTTATTAAGAATATGATCAAAGAAGAAGGAAAAGAAGTAAAACACGCTAGTCAATTTATCATTTACTTCTTTGGCTTTCCAATCGTGTTACTTGGAACTATCTTTGTTTCAGTATTAACATTCTTTATCTTTTCATTCTTCTTATTTAGTAGTATTTATGCTGAAGTAGTATCATTACACGGGATTAAGTTCCAACCATTCATCTCTCAAGCTAGCGATGATTTTTCTCTTTCTCTTAGTGAAGAAAAATTTAAATTATGGAGACCATTAGTATTTTTAATTATCAGTGGAATCATTTTAATCGTTTTATTTATTTTTTATATCTTACTATATACCGATTGGGCTCCATACTACCAACTATTTAGTTATTTTGCATCACTGATTTTTATTTTTGAATTATTTGTTTTTGTTTATTCTTTACTTGGATTTAATCAAAAAGATAGTAAAAACAATTCTTTAGAAGATACAAAAGAAGAAATAATTATTGAAAAAGAAGAAATTGTAGAAAATCAAGATTAATGAAAAAAATAGTATTACTAAGTGCTTTATTATTAATGTTAACTTCTTGTCAAAGTAGAAATATATCTAGTCAAGAGTATTTTCATAGTACTTTAGCTATTGATAAAGTTGAAAATTTATCTAGTTCTTTTATTAAAGGAATGGATGTATCTAGTTTAATTTCTTTAGAGCAAAGTGGAGTTAAGTATTACGATATTGATAATAAAGAAAAAGATTTATTAGAGATATTATCTCTTCATGGGATAAATTATATTAGAGTGAGGATATGGAATAATCCATATACTTCTTTAGGTGAAGGTTATGGAGGAGGGAATTCTGATTTAGAAAAAGCTATTGAGATTGGAAAAAGAGCCAAAAAGTATAAGCAAAAACTTTTTGTCGATTTCCATTATTCAGACTTTTGGGCGGATCCTTCTAAACAATACGCCCCAAAAGAATGGAAGAATTATTCTTTAAATCAAAAGAAAGATGCCATATATAATTTTACTAAAAATTCATTGACCAAAATGAAGAAAGAGAAAATAGATATTGGAATTGTTTCTATTGGTAATGAAATTAATTCTGGTTTATGCGATGAATATAATATCGATGATGTATGTTCACTTATAAATTATGGCTCTAAAGCAGTAAGAGAAGTAGATCAATCAATTAAAGTGGCAGTTCATTATACCGACCCTCAAAAAGACGGATTATTTAAATATTATTCAGATACTTTAAATAAGAATAAAGTTGATTATGATATTTTTTCTACTAGTTACTATCCTTATTATCATGGAACATTAGATCAACTTAGTTCTTCATTAAGTTACGTATCTTCTACTTATAATAAAGAAGTTATGGTTAGTGAAACTAGCTATTGCTATACTTCAAATGATACTGATTATTTTTCTAATTCAGTTTCAGACTCAACTAAATGTGATAAACCTTATGAATTTTCTCTTCTTGGGCAAGCTACCCACGTAAGAAATGTCATTGACACTGTTTCTCATATTGACAATGGAATAGGTGTATTCTATTGGGAAGGAGTTTGGATCAGCGTCAATCAGTCTAGTTATGAAGAAAATAAGAAGTTGTGGGAAAAATATGGCTCAGGTTGGGCCACTAGTTACTCAAAAGAATATGATCCTTACGATGCAGGAGTTTACTATGGCGGAACAAGTGTCGATAATCAAGCTTTCTTTGATCAAAACGGAAAGGTATTAGAATCGCTAAAAGTATTTAATTTGGTGTAAGGCGCTCTCAAAATCGTTCATTAATTAGAATAATTATTGATAATTAATATAACAAAATATATAATAAATTATATAGAAAATGTTATATAAGAGGTCTTTATGAAAGAATTAATTAAAAAGATTAGAACCTTTTGCAATTTAAGTCAAAGTGAAATGGCTAAAATAATTGGAGTACAATTTGCTACGATTAATAGATGGGAAAATAATCACTCATATCCAACTAGATTAGCTCAAGAAAAGCTTTATTCTTTTTGTGAAGAACATAATGTTCCTACTTTTGATTTTATTATAGACTTAATTAAGAAAGAAGTATCATCTTTAAATGTGGATGATAATCGAATTATTCTGTATCACGGTTCGAAAAGTGGAATAGAAGGAGAGATTGCTCCAATTAGTCGTAGTAGATGTGATTTTGGTAAAGGATTTTATATGGGAACAACTCCTGAACAAGCTCTTACGCTTATCTGTGATTATGAAGAATCAAGGCTTTATATTGTGTCGATTGATTTAAAAGATCTCGATACAATGGAAATTCCTCCTACAATTGATTGGGCGATGTTTGTTAGTTACTATCGTGAAAAGATGGAAAAAGTAAAAGGAAGCAAACTGTATAGTAAGTATAGTTCTTTTATAAAGGGTAAAGATTTAGTTATTGGAAGAATTGCCGATGATAGAATGTTTTTTGTTATAGATAACTTTTTTTCAGGAAATATTACCGATGAAGGTTTAATTAATTGCTTATCTACTCTTCAACTTGGAAAACAATATGTAGCTATTACTATGAAAGCCTGTAAAAAGATTAAGATAGAAAAAGAAATTAAACTTTCTTATTTTGAAAAAAAAGTGATAAAAAAAATAAGCCAAATTAATCGAGGAAATGGCATTGATCAAGCAAATGAGATTTGTAAGAAATATCGCCGTGAAGGCAAGTATTTTGATGAGATCTTACTTGAAGAAGGAGATAAATAAAGTGGGCTTATTGGAACTAAAAATGTGTGATATCCAAGGAAGATTGTTTGAACTTTTTTCATCGACTATTTATGATGAAGAAAGTCTAGTTAAAGAATTTATGAATAGTAATCTTGCGCGCGATTTAGATTCAACATATAATCGAATGCAATGGGCGGGTGAAGAATATTTATTAGAGGAATTGATTGATTCTTCAAAAGATAGACTAAAAGAAAAAAGTAAAGAATTTTCAAAAGATGTCTTATACTGGATGGGTTATGTTTACCGTTATTGGCATTATTATACAAATGAAGAAAGCAAGAAGATTTATTTACAAGCTCCTTTTAAAACAATGAATACCAATTACTATTTCTTCCATACTATGGATGTAGAAATGGCAATAGACGATCTAAAAGAAATCTATAAACAAAAGAAGTAATTTTGTTTTTAGATTTTTTTATTTTCCCCTCAAATATATTTAGTAGGAGGAAAAAATATGTCAGCAATGGTAAAATGGATCATTGGCGCGGTTGTTGGTGTCGTAATTGTAATTATGGCATTTATCCAAATAGATCCAAAAGTAAACAACCAAAATTCTAACGATGTAGTAGTTCAATCTTCTATAGAAGAAGGAAAGATTCAAGTCACTATTCAAGGTCAAGTAGCTCATCCTGGAACCTATACTATCGATGAAGACTTAACTATCAACGATTTAGTGGAACTTGCTGGGGGCTATCTTTCTAGCGCTGATCTTGATGCAATTAATGGAGATGTAAATATTAAAGATATCTCTTTAGTTTACGTTCCAATGTTAAGTGGATATTCTCAATCTTGCGTTATCGATCCTAATAGCACAAAGGTAAATTTAAATACCGCTTCTGTTGAAGAACTAGTAACTATCAATGGTATCAGCCAAACTCTTGCCGAAAGAATCGTTGCTTATCGAAACGAAAATGGTGAATTTAAAACTCTAGAAGAACTAATGAATGTCGTAGGCATCGGCACAAAGACTTATGAAAAAATTAGAGATTCATTGACGCTTAAGTAATGAAATGGCTATTATCTTTTATTCTATTTTATTTAGGCTTAACTTATAATTCGTATTTTATCGTTAAGATTATTCTATTTTTGTTTATTGCGATAAAGTATGTAATTAGTCAAAAAAAATTAAAAAGCATTCTTTATTTAGGTTTTTTTATTCTAGGAATTCTATTAAATATATTATTAAGGCAAAATCTGTTTTATTCAAATTTAGGAATAGTGGTTTCTAGTAAAGAAAACTATTATATTTTTCAAACTTTAAGTGGAAGATATTATGTTTATGATAAAGTAAATAAAGTAGAAACATTCGATATTTTAATTTTAAAAGGGCAAGTAAAAGATTACTCTTTTACCACTTATGAAAGCCAATTAGATTTTAATAAATATCTAGAGAACAATTTAGTTTTTAAAAGTCTAGAAGTTGAGTCTAAGAAAGTGATTTTAAATAATCCGATAAGGATAAAATCATTTATTTCCTATTTACTTTCTAAATATAGTGAAAAAGAAAGAGACATTTTATCTTTACTTGTCTTTTCTTCTAGTTCTTCTTCTTATTCATCTTTAGTGTACAATAATAACTTAAATTACTATCTAGCTTTATCTTCTTTTCATATCTACTTAGTAAATGAGTTTTTTAAAAAGATCTTAGGAATCAAACTTAAAGATCAAAGAGTAGAGCAAGTCTTGCTTTTGATCGATACTTTATTTTTCGTTTTATCAAATTATAAAACTAGCATTTTAAGATTAATTCTTTTTAAATTAACATATTATTATTCTACTTATCATAAGAAAATATATTCTTCCAGATTAGATCAAATTGGATTAGTATTTTTAATACTAGGAATTCTTAGAGTGAACAGTTTAACCGATTCATCGTTTATCATGGTATTTTGCTTATACTTTTATATTTATTACATAAAAGAGGCAGTTGATGAATTTAGTTTAGCAAAGCAAAAAGTAGTTTTTTCATTATTTATCAATTTATTTTTATTTCCACTTCTATTGATTAATAATCATAAATTTAGCCTTTTTCCGATGGTTTTTTCTCTTTTATTTAGCCCGCTTATAATTATAAACTTTATTTTATTTTTTTTAGGTATAATTCTTCCTTTAACTAAAATTCAATCTTTTTTTATTAATTCCTTATATAACATCGTCTACTATTTTTCAAAAATTAACCTTACAATCTATTCATCAAGAGGAATATATATCTTCGTTATAGTTTATTATATAGTTCTATTTATAATTATTTATTTAATTAAGACGGGAAGGAAAAATAAAACTTTTGGCTTTAATATAGCTCTTATCACAATGATTCTTTCTTTGAATATCCCTTTTGAAAATTTCTATTTAAGAGAAGTGGATTTTATTAATGTTGGACAAGGAGATTCAATATTGATAAGAAATAAGAATAAAAGTTATTTAATTGATACTGGAGGAGTAATCTATAATGATTTAGCGATCAATTCTTTAATTCCTTTTTTTAAAAAAGAGCACATTAGTAAAATTGATGAGGTGATTTTAACTCACGATGACTACGATCATACAGGAGCGTTAACTTCATTAGTTAACAATTTTAAAGTAGATAAGATAGTGACAAATTCTACTTTCGAAGAGATTAATTATGACAACTTTTCTTTAAAGAATTTAAATGTTTATTCAGATATTTGGGAAGAAGATAACGATACCTCTTTAGTTCTTTATTTGAAATTTAAAAATTATCATTTCTTATTTATGGGAGACGCTACAAAAAAGATAGAAGAAAAAATTATGAAAGATAATAAAGACTTAGTAGTGGATTATTTAAAAGTAGGACATCATGGATCAAATACTTCTTCTAGTGAAGAATTTATTAAATTCTACCATCCTAAAGAAGCAATTATCTCAGTAGGAAAGAATAATAAATATAATCATCCTAGTAGCCAAGT
>CAMEOO010000012.1 GCA_945929875.1 uncultured Caryophanales bacterium | reverse complement strand
AAAAGATATGTTTTGCCAAATCAATTTGCTAGGACTTTTATCATATTTAGAATCCTTAAAAATTAAAAATAAGATATATGTAAATATTATTGACGATTATTCTAAAGAGCTTATTAAAAAAGAAATATCAATTCTTTTAGAAGGTTTTATCGATAGTTATGTGGCTCTTTTTGAAAAAAGAATATTTATACAAACTAATTTTGAACAAATAAATAATGGAATTAAATCTTACCTTCATTTGTTTTTTGAAGATAATGAAATAATAGACTTTATAAGAGAAAATAAATTAGTATTAGATAGAAAAAAGTTAATATCTGAAGTATTTAAAAGAACTAGAGAATATGGCCTAGGAAATGTTCAAGTTATTAATTTAGTCAATAAAATAATTGGTGAATCAAGTGAAAAAGGTAGCTAGTTTATTTACTATTGTTGCATCAATTCTTTACGCTTTTAGCATTCCTCTATCAAAATTATTATTAGAAGAGATTCCCTCTACCCTTTTAGCAGGCTTTCTTTACCTTGGCGCAGGTATAGGAATAAGTTTTGTTAGCCTCTTTAAAAAGACTGTAGACAAAAAGAAAATAGAGCAAGAAAAGATTACTAAAAAAGAATTAAAATATGTAATTGGAATGATCGTTTTAGATATTATCGCTCCAATTATGCTATTATTATCCATTTCTAGTTCTCCAAGTAGTTCTATTTCATTAATTAATAATTTTGAAATTGTTGCAACTAGTTTAATTGCTTTACTTATTTTTAAAGAAAGAATCGGTAAAAATCTTTGGATAGGGATTATATTTGTTACTTTGTCTAGCATTTTACTTTCTTTTGATTTTAAAGAAGGGATTTCTTTTTCATTTGGTAGCCTCTTTGCTTTTATCGCTTGCTTATGTTGGGGCCTTGAAAACAATTGCACCCGTTCTTTATCAAATAAAAATCCTTTTTCAATCGTCATTCTAAAAGGAATTTTTTCTGGGCTAGGTTCACTAATTATCGGTATAGTTTTAAAAGAGAAAATTGGTAGTTATTTATATATTATTTATGCAATGTTGCTTGGATTTGTTTCATACGGACTTAGCATATTATTTTACGTCTTGGCTCAAAGATATCTTGGAGCGGCAAAAACTAGTGCATTTTACGCAATAAACCCTTTTATTGGGTGCTTACTATCATTTGTATTATTAAAAGAAACAATAAATTATAGTTTTTTCATTGCTTTAATTTTTATGATAATAGGTGTATTTTTCGTCAATAAAGATAAGTTTGTTATAGAAAAGAAAGAATGATTTACATTTTATTTTTTATTTAATAATTCTGTATATTCGTCTTTTAATTGCTTTCCAACTTTTTTTAGTGTTCTTTCTTCAACAACTTTATATCCTTCTTCATGAATAGAAGTATTATCTTCATCGATTGCTTTTCTAATTAATGATACAAACTCTTCATTAGTTTTTCCTTTATAGCAATTAACGTTATTTTCAAGCCATCCTTCATAAACTCCAATATCTCTAGTTACTAAGGTTAGATTTGTAGCTAAAGCCTCTAAAGCAACTATTCCTTCGGTTTCTTCGTGAGTTGGGAAAAACATGCAAGAAGCATAAGAGAAGGCTCCTTTTATGATATTACCTTTTATGTAACCAGGTAAAATCACATTATCTGGTTTATGCTTTATGGCTTTTAAAATATAGGAAGTCGTTAATATTTTATTTAAATAACCAAACCAGATAAATTTTACATCTTTCATTTTTCTAGCTACTTCAAAGAAGTCATCTATTCCTTTTCGCTTAAAATAAAATCCAACGCCAATAACAACTTTTTCATTAGTGATATTGAATCTTTCTTTGAATTCTTCAACGTATTGAGGGTTATATTTATAGTCTTCTAATTTAATTCCGTTAGAAATTGCTTTTACTTCTGCGGTGACATTTTTATAATTTTCAATTAGTTTTTTCGAATAAGGGGTAGGAGTGATAATTAAATCCGCTTTAGTGTACATCCTATTCATCATGTGATTGTAAAATGGAGCCATAAGTTTCCATAATCTAAAGGATTCACGGAAATCTTCGTGAGTAGAATGGCCATGCACAACTACTTTAATTCCTTTTTTCTTTAGTTTTTTTAATAAATGATAACTCTTTGGACCGTAAGAATTAATATGAGCGATATCGTAAGTATCTTTTGGATCAAAAGTAACTTCAATCCCATTTGCTTTTAAAGCTTCCTCTTGGTGAGATAAGGCTCTACCGATTCCTGAAACTGAAACGGAAGATTTATTTTCTAAATATAGTAAGACTTTCATTTAAAGTCCCTCCTTTAAATAAATAGTATCATAAATAAGTTTTCAAAAAAAGTTTGCAATTGAAAATAGCTGTCCTTTATAGTATTATTAATCCGTGAAAAAGAAGCAGAAACAAATATTTTTTAGTAATTTGTTTTAAAAGTGGTTCAATATGATAAAAATAATTAATTTAACAAAAGAATTTAAAAAGCCTATTCGAGAAGAAGGGGTGGGGCCACTTTTGCAAGTCGTATATAATTTTCTTGAGTATACCAGATATCCAATAAAAATTTATCCTTATTTTATTCAATTTATCTTAACTTTTATCTTCCCATTTGCCTTAGTGATTTCTATGCCAATTGAAACGATGCTATTTAATTCATATTCTACTTATGTATTATGCTTAATGATAATTGGCGTGAGTTTTGTTTTCTTATTTTTAGCTATTGTTATTTGGAACTTAAATGCTAGAAGATATGAATCTACTGGAAGTTAATGTTTAAAAAAGTGATTATTTATTCTAAAGAATGTATAATGAGATTGTGAGGAAAAAACATGAAATTACCAAAAAAAGTTAATAGAGCAGTTCTTATTTCTACTATCGCCAGTATTTGTATCGGACTTATCGGGGCTTTTTTATCATTTGTTCAATCACATGATTTTTACGAGAGCCAAATATCTTCTTGGAATATCGAAGCAAAGCTTACTGAAAGTGGAGATTTAAAAATAGTAGATACAATTAGATTTGAAAGTGATGATTATCATTTTTTTGAATATGAAATTGGTTATGGAAAGACAATTATTGAAGGTAATGGAACTAACTCCTATCTCGATACAGAATCAGTCAAAGTAAGTGTATATAACGATAAAGGATATTATTACTTTAATGAAGAAAATGAATCGACATCTAATTCAACTAGCTATTTTAAATTTGATGATTGCTTAGGCTTTTCATGGAATCCTAATGATTGTGAAGAAGGTGGAAGAAACTTAAACTATTACACTAATGGGAAAGAAAAAGAGTTAGTATATGTGTATTTACATAACGGACTAGATAACGTTATTAATTTTAAATATGAATACACGATAAAGAACGCTTTAAATAAATATAGTGATATCAGTGAATTAAACTGGTGCTTTGCTTCTCCATTAGAGGAAATGGGTGTTAAAAATATATCCTTAACATTAACTCTTCCTAATACTTGTTCAAATTATAATGTTGTTTCTTCATTTGAAGAAGAAGGAATAATGGTATTTGGCCATGGAAATGGAAGTAGTGAATTCACTAAAATAGATAATACAAAAATTATTGCTAAAACCGATAAATTAAGAGAAAAAATCGGTGATAAGCTTGAAGTTAGACTATTAATACCTAACTCTCCTTATGACGCATTTAGTTCAGTGGCAAATGATGATATGATTTCTTCTAGTAAATCAGGGAAAGAAATATTAAAACTTGAAGAAGAAAACTTAACAAACAAAGATATTTTAAATACGAAGCTATATAACAGAGTATATTATTCTTTCATTCTCATTCATCTTTTTTTATCACTTTTATTAATCGGACTAATTATTTTAATCTATTTAAAATTTGACAAAGAAAGAAAACCAAAGTTTGATATTGAATATCTTCGTGAACCACCTAATAAACTTAGTCCAAGTGAATTATCTTACCTTGTCAATGATCAAGAAATCACCACAGACGCTTTTACTGGAACCATCATTAGCTTAATTAGAAAAAAATATATATTTATCGATTCTAATGGAAGCTCATTATTAGATGAAAAAGCAAATTACTCTTTGACTAGAAATAATGAAACCAAGCTTTTAGAAGAATTAAATGACGATGAAAAGTTTGTGTTAGATTTATTGTTTAACAAAATGTTTAAAGATCAATTTACTATGAATGATTTTGAAAAGAAGATGAAGAAGGAAAATAGTGCGATAAAGTATACTGAAGCTATCGCAAGTTGGCAAAAATCTTCTAAAGAAAAATATAAAAAATATGGATACTACGATAATGTTAAAGTCGTCGCTTCTTTTGGAGTTTTTGGTATAGTTGGCTTAATTTATTGCGTATATAGTATTTTTGGAAATTACTTAAATTTCTATTTGCCAATGTGGACTATCATCTTTGGAGTGATAACTTGCCTATTAAGTTTATTTATATTTTTCTACGTTCCAACAATTACTAGAAAATCGAAAAAAGGAATAGAGGAATATAGTAAATGGATGTCTTTTAAAAAGTTCTTGTGCGAATTTTCTCATTTTGAAGATTACGATATGATGAGCGTTATCGTTTGGGAAGAATATTTAGTTTATGCTAGCATACTTGGAATTGCTGATTTAGTAGAAAAACAAATTAGAATAAAATTAAAAGATAGCGGTATTAGCGAAGAACAAATAAGTAGTCTATCTACATTAGATAATTTATACTTAATGATTTATTTAAATCATGTGTCTCATAGAATGATGTTCTATACGACTTTAGCAAGGCAAACTGTTGTTAGTGCGAAGATGGAAAGAGTCAGTTCAACTGTAGGTAGCATCGCTGGAAGTGGAGGCTTTGGCGGATCTTCTTCTCATGGAGGAGGAGGCCATGGTGGCAGAGCTGGATAAAATTTAAAATATGTTTATATTTTATTATAAAAATGATATGATTATTATGTACTTAATTAAGGAGGATAATTTATGTTAAATTTACTTATGAGCACTGGAGGAATCGTTGCAATTGTTGTAGTTGCAGTTGTTGTCTTATTAATTGTCGCTTTAGTAGCGTGGTTTATTTCCCGTTATAATAAACTTGTAAAAGCAAGAAATAAAGTTGATAATTCATGGGCTCAAATTGATGTTCAGTTAAAAAGAAGATTTGATTTAATTCCAAATTTAGTAGAAACGGTAAAAGGCTATACAAAACACGAAGGAGATATTCTTGGAAGTTTTGCTGATGCAAGAAAAATGTATGATGACGCAAAAAAATCTGGATCAGTAAAATCTCTTGCAGAAGCAGATGCTAATTTAAGTAGAGCTCTTAATGTAGCTGTAAACGCGGTTCATGAACAATACCCAGAATTAAAAGCAAATGCTCAATATCAACAACTAATGAACGACTTAAAGGATTGCGAAAATAAGATTTCTTACAATCGTCAATTCTATAATGATACTGTCTTGTCTTATACTAATTTAAAACAAACATTCCCAACCAATATTGTTGCTTCAATGTTTCACTTTGAAAATAAAGAATACTTTACAGTAGATCAACAAGAACAACGTGAAGCGCCAAAAGTTAGTTTTTAATTTTTAATAAAAAGTTTTTTTGGAAAACTGTTAGATAGGTAGTTTATATATTGGAAGTGCCTTATCTAGCAGTTTTTATATTTGATAATATAAAAATGCTCTTACTATTGTTAATAGTATCGTGTATAATTGAAAGAAGAAAGGGTTGAAATTGCTAGATGGAGGCAAAAGCAAAAAGAAAACTAAGTAAACAAACAAAGAAATATATCCTAAATATTTCAATTATGGTAATTGTTACTGCAATTGCTATGTTTTTTATTTTTAAAGATAATCCTAAAGAAGTAATTCAAAATTTGCAAAATTGCAATTTATTATTTCTTGGAATCGCTTTATTAATAATGTTAGGCTTTTATCTAGTAGAAGGATTGATTCTTACAGTTTTAGCTAGAATGTATAAACGTGATTACCCTTACTATAAAGGATGTTTAAATTGCATGATAGGAGCGTTCTTTTCGGGAATTACTCCAAGTAATTCTGGGGGACAATTTGTTCAAGCATATACATTTTCCAAACAAGGAATTAAAATAACAAATGCTGCTTCTATTTTATTAATGCACTTTATCGTTTATCAAATTGTCAGCGTTATATTTTCCGCTGGAATATTAATTTTTAAATTTGAGGAACTACGAAGTTTTACTTCGGATATCAATATTTTTGGATTTAAGTTTGAAATTTTATCTTTGGCTGTAATTGGCTTTGCAATTAATACCCTCATGATTTTAGGATTACTTTTTGCGGCTTTTTCTAAAAAACTTCATAGTTTTATTACCACCACTGGTGTGAGTATTATGTATAAGTTACATCTATGTAAAAATAAAGAACAAAAATCCATCGAATTAAACGCAAAGTTTGAAAGTTTTAGAATTGAACTAAAGAGATTAATGCAAAATGCAAATGTTTTAATTGTTACCGTTTTATTGTTCTTAATTAAAATGATTCTATATAATGTAATACCATTTTTCATTGCTTTATCTTTAGGCGTAGGATTTTCTAGTGAAAATACCTTTATGAATATTGTCAATTGTACTTCTATGTCTTTATTTTCAACAACTATTACTGCTATGGTGCCAATCCCTGGAGCTTCTGGAGGAGCGGAACTCGTATTTAAAATGCTTTTTAATAATTTCTTCGTGGCAGATTCTTCTAAAATTAATGCAATTATCTTAATTTGGCGTTCTGTTACTTATTATATTGGACTATTGATTGGATTTGTCGTCTTCCTTCTTTACCATGAATCTCCTAAGAAAGAATCACTTCATGGCAACGAGAAAACTTTATTGCAATTAAGAATAGTCGCTTTAGATAATGAAAACAAAACTTTAAAATTGCTTGATAAAGAAGAACTTGAGCCTACTGATGAAGAATATCTCTCTCCTGAAGAAATTGAGGAAAGATTTAAAAAGCTAAAAGATGAACTTTCTTCTCAATTAAAAAACAATGAGGAGTCATTAGAAAAGGAGAGTAAAAAGAAATGAAAATTGCCTTTTTTTCTGATACCTATCCTCCTGAGATAAATGGAGTAGCAACTGCGACAAAAACTTTATTTGATGCTTTTAAGAAAAATGGGCATGATGTTTTTGTTGTAACCACAAATCCATTTTCAAAAAAAGTTGAATATAAAGACAACGTTTTAAGAATACCAGGAATTACCTTAAAATGGTTATATTCATACAATATGGCGGGATTTATAAATCCTAAAGCTACAAAGATAATCAAAAAATGGAGTTTAGATATAATTCATGTTCAAACTGAGGCTGGAATTGGAATTTATGGGAGACTACTGGCTTCGAAATTAAAGATTCCTTTGGTCTATACTTATCATACGATGTATGTTGATTATACTTATTACGTGACTAAAGGAGTATTAGATCCAGCTGCGAAGGGAATTGTGAAAAAATGGACCAAATCGGTCTCTTCAAGCGTTACTGAAATGACTACTCCTTCATTAAAAACTAAAAATGCATTAAGAGAATATGGAGTTGACAGATATATTAATGTTATTCCAAATGGAATTGATCTTGAAATGTTTGAAGAAAGGAATATCGATAAAAATTTTATTAAGGAATTTAAAGAAAAAAATAAAATAGAAGATAAATATATCCTTTTAAGCTTAGGTAGAGTTGCTAAAGAAAAAGCGATTGATGTTTTACTAGAAGGATATGCAACCTTCTTAAAAAATTCAACTAATGATAATACAGTATTATTGATTGTTGGGGATGGCCCAGATCGAAATAGACTTGAAAATTTAGCATTTGAACTTGGAATTTCTAAGAATGTTATTTTTGTTGGAAAAGTTCCTCATGAACAAGTTCCTTATTTCTACTTTATGAGCAATTTATATATTTCTGCTTCTACTAGTGAAACCCAAGGACTAACTTTCATTGAGGCAATCGCCGCAAAAACCTTAGTTTTATGTAGATTTGATGAAAACCTTGAAGATGTCATTAAAGAAGGAAAAACCGGTTTCTTCTTTAGCGATAATAAATCATTTAATCAAAAATTAATTTCAATTCTAAAGATGAATGAAGAGGAACAAAACAGAATAATTCAACAAGCCTATGAACAAAATCAAAAATATTCGATAGATACTTTCTACGATAGAATGTATGAGGTTTATAAACGTGCAATTAGAAAAAACTGGTAATAAAATTTCAAGCATTATTTTTTCTAAAGATATAGTAAAAATCGTTTTTACCGATAATTCAAAAATGGAGATATTAAAAGACACTTTTACTGATTTTTATTTATATGAAGGAAAAGATTTAAGTGAAGAAGAAATACTAAGTATCAAAAAAAGAAATGAAATTATTTTGATTAAAAAAAGTGCATTAGTTTTATTATCAAATAAAATGTATAGTTGTAATGAACTAACGAATAAATTAATTGATAGAAATTATTCAAAAGAATTAATTGATGCTTGCCTTATCGATTTACAGAAAATTCGACTTGTCGATGATGAGAAATTATCTTCTATTTTAGTGGAAGAATACAACGAAAAACTATATGGTGAAGATAAAATAAAACATCTTCTTAAAACTAGAGGAATCAACCCTAAAAAAGTGGATCAAATTGAGTTTGAAGAAAACTTAGAATTAGATAAATGCCAAGCATTATTAAAAAAATATGTTTTAAAGAAAACTAATTTAAGTTATTCTTCTTTAAAAATTAACGCTTGCTCTTATTTATTAAACATGGGATTTAAGCAAAGAATAATATCTAAAGCCATTTCTCTTGTGGAACAGATGACGTCAAAAGAAGATGATAAAGAAAAACTATTAAAATTATTGGAAAAATATGTTATTATTCATCAGGTTGATTTAAACGATAAGTTTCAAAAAGAAAAAATCGTAAAAAGATATATAGCTAAAGGTTATAACATTAACATTATAAATGAATGCATAGAGGAGATACAATGGAAAAATTAGTAAAAGAGTTTAAAGAGGGAGATAGAATTGAAACTACGTTATTGATAACTAATGTCAGCAAAGGAGTCAGCAATGCGGGGATTCCATACCTTTCTATTTCTTTTCAAGACAATTCAGGAACGATAGAAGGGAAGAAGTGGGATGCAAATGAACTTGATATTGCTATTTGTGAAGTAGGAAAGATTGTCGATGTTTCTTTTGATGTTATCGATTATCGAAATGCTCTTCAATTAAAAGTAATCTCAGTAAAAGAAATTGATCAATCAAAAGTTGATGTCAATCGATTTGCTTTACCTTGTCCAGTGAAACAAGAAGAATTAGTAAAAAAATTAAATGGTTACATTTCTTCTTTAAAAAATGAGGATTGTAAAAAGATAGTTAATCATATCATCAACAAATATTATTCAAAATTTATCACTTATCCAGCCGCGACAAAAAATCATCACGAATTTGCTAGCGGTTTATTATATCACACTCTTTCTATGGCGGATATATCCATGCTTATCGCCTCTTATTATGATAATATCGATACTGATATTTTACTTTCTGGATGCTTGCTTCACGATGTTGGTAAAGTAATTGAATTAAGTGGACCAATAGCTACAAAGTATACCCTTGAAGGAAAATTACTAGGACATATATCTATTATGGTCAGCGAGATTAGAAAAACTTGTGAAGAATTAAATATAACTAGTGAAGTAGGATTATTATTAGAGCATATGGTTTTATCTCACCATGGAGAAAAAGAGTTTGGATCTCCTGTTCCTCCATTAACTAAAGAAGCAGTAATCCTTCATTTTGTTGATGATTTAGATTCAAAGATGAATATTCTTTCTAAAGCATTAGAGCTTACTAATGAAGGGGAGTTTACTCAACGTTTAATTGCAATGGATGGAAGAGCATTTTATAAACCAAAAAAAAGTAAATCAAAATAAACATGGGTTTAAATCGGCTCTCTTAATTTCTCTGGGATTTTATGGGGTCGATACAATTAGAGAATCTAATAAAAACTCTTAATTTTAATGGGGTCAAAAATAGGCGAGAAATCGCCTATTTTTTTTTACCCTCTTAGTAGCATGATTGCTCTTTTTCTGAAGCGTTCAAAATTGTTGTATCCGTATGCTGCTTTAATTATTGTCTTTATTTTAAATAGATCCTGCAAGCAATCATAACCAGTTAAGAGATTGTCATTTAATTTAAGACTTCTCATGAGTAAGTTATATATTGGTTCTTCTATTCCTGATTTTGTTTTAAAAGTTTTAGTGTCATAGAATTCACCTTTGCATCGTGAAATAAATAATTTCCAATACTTTTTCATAAACTTATACTCTATTGTATCTTTTTCTAATTGATTCATTACTTTAGCTCTAATAGAGCCAACTGCTCTAGTTAATTGAATAGAAATATGAAAAAAATCTGCAATATGTTGTGCTTTAGTAAAGTATTCTTTTCGTATAGTTTTATATACATCATATAAATCAGATACAAAGTATTGAACATTTTTCCTTTCTTTTTCTGGAATTTGACCTAAATATTCTCGTAAATAAGCAAGTTTTCTATTTTGAAGAATGTCAATTACTTCTTTTGTTTCCCAATCAACTAAAATTACACAATAATTATTATCTTTATTTTTAGATGAAAAATGAAATTCGTCAATGCAAAGAATCTTAGGCATGCTAAGTCTTTTTGGCTTGGCAATATTATTGTCGAAAATATCAATAACTTTCGCACTTGAGATGTGATATTTCTTCGCTATCTCATCAAATGTTTTACAAAAGTGAAATTCATTGCAAATCATTTTAATCGGATTATTTGAAATAGTTGAATGAGGATTTGCATTGCTTATCGCTTTAATAAATGTTTTGTTACATTTTTTGCATTTGAATCTTGGAACTTTTATTCGAAATGTATCTTTAATATGAACGGATTCAGAGCAATTAATATCTTTATAATAATAATCTTTGATAACGACATGTTTATTTGAACAATAAGGACAAGGAATTTTATCTTTATTTTGCTCTAGCATATAAATATATCCTTCATCTGTTTTAATTGGCTCTATGTCCAATAGTAAAAAATCGTTTGGATTTAATCCAAATCGTGATAAAAATGTGTTAGAATTCATAATATGGCACCTCCTGGAAATGAATAGTTAACACACTCATTATACAAAAGGTGCTTTTTTATATGAAATCTCTTAATTCTAGTGGGGTCGACTGTTTTTTAAAAAATAATAAAAACCCCAGAGAAATTAAGAGAGCCTTTAAATCCCATGTTTTTAAATTTTCTTAGAAATTTCTTCAGCGATAGCAGGTAGAGAGATGTGATCTAATTTGTTTGACTTAAATTCGAGTTTCAAATTATCTTCATTAGAGTAACGAGGAATAACGTGAACGTGGAAATGCATCACTGTTTGCCCAGCAATTTCGTTGGTGTTATTAATTAAATTTACACCCTTTGCTTTTAGTGAACTTACTTGAGCTTGGGCTATTCTTTGAGCAGCTCCCATAACTTTACTTAAAATATCTTTAGGAACGTAGAGAAGATTTGGGAAATGTTGCTTACTAATAACTAAAGTATGACCTAGAGTAGTTTGTGAAATATCTAAAAATGCAAGGACATCATCATCTTCATAGACCTTGTAGCAAGGAATTTCTCCTTTTACTATTTTACAAAAAATGCAATCATCCATTTTTATTACCTTCTTTCTATATTCATTTTATCACCATAAAGAAAAAAATAAAGGAAGTTTTTCACTTCCTCTATCTATAAATTTATTTTTTGATGATTTCTGAATAGTTATCTACAATGTAGTCGTAGAAATCTTGATCGTGGATATTGCTTGCAACATCATATTTTTGTAAGTAATGAATTAACGCTTGACGTTGGTTAGTTGATGAATCCGCTAAATCGTAACCAATATCAATTAATTGATCCACATAAGTAATTGTTCCATCTTCAGTGGTGTTATCAGAAATTAATTTATTAACTACTGATGAAGTGAAATATTTCTTTACCACAACGATGTAGTAAGCGTCACTAGTAGAATCGTAGAAGTAATATTTACCAAGTGAACTTCCATTTAGTGAAGTTTTTGGAGTTAAGAAATTTACTCCACCTTTTTCTGAACTAGATACATAGGATGCAATACTAGCGGAGAATAAACGATCGGTGATATCGGAAGTTAAATCGCTGATACCAACTGATTTAGTATAGATATCTTCTCCGGTGAAATCTTTTTGAGCAAGTTCACGAAGAGCTAATTCTTCACCCCATTCGATGGTGTATTTTCCACTTCCTGTGTATTTATTCTCGTTATCTTGTTCTTTACTAGTTAGGTCATCAGTTTTTTTCATTACATAATGGCCATTTTCTTTCTTTAATGTTCCATCTTCATTTTTTTCGACGATGCCAGCGATTTCTTCCTCAATTTCATCAGCTAGAGTGTAGTATCTATCAATGTAATCGTTGATTCTTTGGGCTTTGGTTAATTCTTCGCCTTCTAAGCCTTCAGTATCTTGTATAATTCCTTTATATATTGATTGTAATTCATCAAGATCGATAGTTTCAGTTGGATTACTGATATAGCTTCCTAACCATTCATTAATTAATTTATTAACTTCGCCTTTTTTATTAGTAAAGTTAGTAAGTTTAATGTATTGAACATCTCTTGCGCTTGCTCTACTTAATGAAGAAACTGAATTTTCACATAAGTATTTTGAAGTTAATAATTTCTTTAATACATTTGGCTTAACATTCTTTTCAATGTATTCGGTGTAATCGACTTTAAATACATCTTCAAAGGTATCTTCTGGCTTGATTAAGTAATTTTTGTTATATCCATTTGTAGCGTCAAAATTAACTCCTGGATTAGATGCTTTTAATGTGACAACATATTTTTCTTCATCGAATAATCTATTTGTTGAGTAACTTCCGCCTTTTACTTCATCTAGCATGATTTCATGGCAAATATCCATAATTTTTTCTTCGGAAGCAAAGTTGCCCACTACTTCTAATTTAGCAATATTTTGAACTAGTTCATCAAAGACTGTTGAATTAGTAGTTCCAGTATCAACTAAATCATTATAGATTGTTTCAATAGTATTTCTAAAGTAGTTGTCGTCTTTATCAAGAATATCAACGATTGGATTGTCGATATTTCCTGGCTCAGCTTTTACATCTGAACAACTTGCTAATAGGCAAGTAAGAGAGAGGGTTGAAACCACTAATAAATTTCTAAATAATTTGCTTTTCATTAGTAATACCTCCTTCTATAGATTTTTAGTATCAGTGAAGTAATTCTTAGTTTCACTGAAATCTAATTGTTTTGCTTTCTTTTGAATTCCTTGGAAATCTAATAATTGTAAATATGATGTCCAACTACTAACAATTTGTTCTTTGCCCGTATATTCAGTTTTAGCGCGTTGATCATTAATGTAATCTAAAATTGAATTTAAAATCTTTTCATCAATTTTTACGTCGCTTCTAATTTGACCTTCTGCATCATATAGTAATGATTCAAATAATTGGTAAGAAATATTTTTATCGTAAGATTTAATCTTACTTTCTAAGTCTTTAGCGCGATCATCGTATCCTTGACGGTTATTTTTCAAATAAGTTACGTAACGATTATCATTAGTAACATTTGCACTTCCAGAAGGTACATCTAATGAATAGTAGTGAGCTAATTCTTCTGATAAAGAATTTAATGGAACTTCTTTACCCTCAGAGCTTTCTGAATAATCAGTATAGTTTGTGTACTTTTGATTAATTGGAGATTTTTCAATAATCATAAAGTGTAAACCAGTATCTGGGTTATAAGTCACTAAGACTGGATTTCCATTATCAGTTAAAATCTTTTGATTGAAGTCATTTCCTAATACTGCTTTTAATTCTGCAGTTGGCTCAGACCAGTTAGGATTGTTTTCAACATTAGAATACCCTTCGCTAGTGATGAAAGTTAAACCGTGGTTGTTGAAGTAAGTGTTGAAAAGAACATTTCTTGGATAGTAAGAATCTGTAATTTGCTTTCTTGAAACAGATTTATCAGTAATAATCTCATCAGTATAGGTTAAATTGTTTACTGTTTTAGTAGTGCTTGCATAATCTTCAAACATTTTAACTGTTGAATAAGATACAGTTTTTAATGTTCCATCCATAACATCTTCTGTATTTAATGTAACGTCACCTAAAGAGACACTGGAAGGAATTTTATACATTTCTAAGAGTTGTTCCCTAGTCTTTCCTGTGTCATTCTTTCCAGAAAGGAATACATCATAGTAATAGATGTTGAATTTGAATTCGCTAACGAAACTAGTGTCGAGTTCCATTAATCCAACTGAACCATACAATGTGTTTGATGAATCATCACTTGCATCGTAAGCGATATCACCAAAAGTTTCTTTTCCAGAAGCTAAACGATCGATAACTGAGAAAATTTTCTTAGATTCATCCTCAGAAATTTGTTTATCGTATAAACTTGAACCGGATACATCATCTGTTTTAACTAAGATATGCCTAATGTGATATGGAACTTTTTCTTGAATGTAATTTGTAGTGAATTCTTCCATCTTTTCATCTGAATAGAATCCTTTTTCATATTCAGTTTTTTGAACTGCAAGTTCTTTTAATTCACGAAGTTCACCAAGATTATTAACTCCTTCAGACTCTAAACTTTTAGATTGTTCAGTTTTATATGAAGTTCCATTAGTTGAAGCATTAGTTTTGCAAGTGTTGACAAAGTTGTCCATTTGAGTTTCTACTTCTTGCTTCATTGTTTGAGAAATCTCTTGATCGTTCCTAATTAAAATATCATAAATTGCATCATAATATGCTTTAACGCCAGATTCAGTGCTTGCATATTGATTTAATAAATCATCAGCGGTATAGTTGATTTCTTCTCCATCTGCAGTAATTGAAACAATTACTTGTTTTCCTTCTGCATCTTTTTTAGATTTTATCCCAGAACATGAGAATAATCCTAAAGATAGTAAACTTACCATTGATAACGTGAGCAAACGTTTTTTCATTAAGTTTTCCTCCTTGTTTCTAAAAACATAGCGATAATATTCTAACTAAAATGATACTTACTTTCAAGTGGAAATTTGAAAATATATAATATAAATATATTATAGGGTGTTTTGGAAACTATATCCAATTAGCTTAGTTTGGGCTGAAGATCTCCTTTTTCTTTTTTTTACATAGCAGAAATTATAAATTTGCATAAGATAAAGTGAAAACAAAGGAGGTATTTTTTATGAATTCTTGCACTGGACAATGCCAGCAAAAAGGCGGGGTATTCTTCTCGTTTATCCTCGTTTTGTTTATCCTATTAGCGTTGTTTGGATGTTTCTGTCACTAAAAAAAGGAGGGTGAATTTTTTATGGCTGGAAATAGCACTTTTGCAATCATTTTAGTCTTATTTATCTTGTTAGTAATAATTGGCTGCGGCACTACTTGCGCATCTAGTTGCTCATCTAACTGGTAATCCTAGAGGTAAAGTCAAAACTTTACCTTTTTTGATGTTTTTTGACCATTTTTGATAATATTTACTATTTTTATTTTCTTTTCTTTTTTTCTTAAAATAATACTTTAAAAAACTTCTTTTTTTAATTTTTTAATTTTGTAGAAAAAATATATTTATTTTTATAAAAAATAATTGTTTATCTTTTTTTACTAACAATAATGTTGTAGAATAAATACGCTCGAGGTAATAGAAATGAGAGAATTAGTTATTAAAAATTTGCATGTAAGTGTAGAAGATAAAGAAATTTTAAAAGGGGTAAACTTATCTATTCGTCCTAATGAGACATTAGCGTTACTTGGTCCAAATGGTCATGGTAAATCTACTTTACTTGCAACAATTATGGGAAATCCAAAATATAAAGTTACAGAGGGATCGATTACTTTAGATGGTGAAGATGTATTAAAAATGAGTGTCGATGAACGCTCAAAAAAAGGAATTTTTTTAGGAATGCAATATCCTAGCGAAGTTCCAGGAGTGGTCAATGCTGATTTTTTAAAAGCTGCAATAAATGCAAGAAGAGAACAACCAATTAAGTTATATGAATTCTATAAAAAACTTGAAGTTGCTTCTAAAAAGATGAACATATCGATGGATATGGCTCAAAGGTTTTTAAATGAAGGATTTTCTGGTGGAGAAAAAAAGCGAAATGAAATTCTTCAAATGCTTTTACTACAACCAGATTTAGCGATGTTAGATGAAATTGATTCTGGACTTGACGTCGATGCGTTAGTGTGCGTCAGCGAGGCTATTAAAGAAATGCAATCTACGACAGATATGTCATTTCTAGTTATTTCTCACTATGCTAGATTATATAGTTTAATTTGCCCAACTAGAGTTGCGGTAATGATCAATGGTAAGATTGCTGTTGAAGGTGATAAAGAAATCATCGATCGAATTGATAAAGAAGGCTACGAATGGATTAAGTATGAACTTGGAATTGAAGTTGCTAAAGAAGAAAAAGCGATGAATCAAGTTTCCATTGGCACTTGTGCGACTAAAGAAGCAATTAAAAAGTAGGTGAAATTATGAATAATTTAGCCGAAAAAAAATTTATACTTCTCAATGAGGATACTATCGAAATTGATTTAGACTCATCTAGTCCCTATAAATTAGATTTTAAATCAATAAAATATAAAAATTTGGTCGTCAATCTAAAAAAGCAATCTAAAATTTCCATTTTAAATGTAGTAAATGATTCAAATAAAAATGTTACTTTTAATTTAGAAGAAGGTTCTTCTTTAGAATATAATATTGCTTCATTTGAAAAAGAAAATGAAAATAGTGTCAAAGTTAATTTGAATTCAAACTGCTCCTTTATTGGAGCTTATGCAGATTTTTCTTGCGGGGAAAATAGTTTTAATTTTGTTTGTAACTTAAATGGAAGAGGCTCTACAGCTTCTTGGCATTTAGCTACACTTACTAAAAATAACGATAAAAAGAATTTTACAATTAGTTTTTTCCATCATGCTAGAAATACTTATGCAAAAATGGAAAACTATGGAGTATGCGAAGATTCTTCTTCCTTAAGTTTTTTAGGAACTAGTAGAATTTTTAATGGGGCTAAAGAAAGCGCAACGCATCAAGTGGCAAAAATTATGGTATTTGATAAAAAGTGTTCCGCGAAGGCTAGCCCTACTCTTTGCATCGATGAAAATGATGTGCAAGCATCTCATGCTGCAGTAGTAGGACAAATTAATGAAGATCACATCTTTTATTTAACTAGTAGAGGAATCGATGAAAAGAATGCTAAGAAATTAATTACTTTAGGTTATCTAACTCCAATTTTATCCTATTTTAAGGATGAAGAAACATTGAATATCATCAAAACGAACATCGAGGAAAGAGTGTAATTATGAACATAGAAGAAATTAGAAAATTGTTTCCGATGATTACAAATAATAGCCAAAAAAAGTTGGTTTACTTTGATAATGCCGCGACTACTTTTAAACCTCAATGCGTGATTGATAAAGAGGTAGAATATTACACTTTCTATTGTGCGAATACTCATCGAGGAGATTACGATATCGCTTATCAAGCGGACACTCATTACGATGAAGCGAGGAAAATAGTTGCAAAATTTATTAACGCTACAAAAAAAGAAGTCGTCTTCACTAGCGGTGATTCAATGAGTTTAAATTTGATTGCTTTTGGACTTATTCACTTGCTAAAAAAAGATGATGAAATTCTAGTAAGTGTATTAGAACACGCTTCGTGCTTATTACCTTGGTATAAAGTTTGCGATATTGTGGGATGTAAAATTAAGTTTATCGAAGTCGATGAAAACGGTAATATTACACCAGAAAACTTAAAAAAAGCGATGACAAATAAAACTAAAATAGTATCTTTAGCCCACGTTGGAAATGTTCTTGGAAATGTTAACGACGTCAAAGCTTTAGCAAAAATAGCTCATGAAAATAACGCCTTGTTTATTTGTGATGGGGCGCAAAGTGCTCCTCATATGAAAATAGATGTGAAGGAATTAGATGTTGACTTCTTCACTTTCTCTGGACATAAATGTTATGGGCCAACTGGTATAGGGGTTTTATACGGAAAATATGAATTATTAGAGAAACTAGAACCATATCAACTTGGTGGAGGAATGAATGCTTCCTTTGATATGTGTGGAAATGTTAAATACCTATATCCACCAGAAAAGTTTGAAGCAGGAACTCAAAATATCGCAGGTGCCATCGGCTTAGCTAGAGCCCTTGAATTCTTGCTTGATATTGGGATGGATAACATCTATCAATATGAGAATGAATTAAAAAAATATTGTGTAAGCAAGATGAAAGAATTAGATAATGTTGAATTATATAATTCAAATACTCCTACTGGAATTGTTGCTTTTAATATCAAAGGGGTATTTGCTCAAGATGGAGCAAGTTTATTTAATCGATATGGAATATGTGTTAGAAGTGGAGAACATTGCGCAAAATTAATTCATAATTTTCTTGGAGTTGATCAAACTATTCGAGCAAGTTTTTGCTTCTATAATACCAAAGAAGAAATAGATTATTTTATAGAGATATGTAAGAAAGGTGGCGACTTTTTAGATGCATTTTTCGCTTAGTAATGAAATGATGAGAGAAATTATTATGGACCACTATCAAAATCCTAGAAACAAAAGAGAAGAAAGTGATCCTTCTTATCAAACTGTCTATATGGATTCTACTTCCTGCATAGATAAAATATATATTCAAATTAAAGTAGAGGATGGAATATTTAAAGATGTTTGTTGGCATGGTAATGGATGCGCTATATCGACTGCTTCCACTTCAATTATGAGTGAGCTTTTAAAAGGAAAAACTATCGATGAAGGCAATAAGATCATCGATAATTATTTTAATATGATTCACGAAAAACCTTATGATCCAGAAGTATTAGATGAAGCGGTAGTGTTTATGAATACTAGCCGACAACCTTCTAGAATTAAGTGTGCGACGATTTCTTTTAGAGGAGTTAGAAGAATTCTTGGAGGTAATGAAGATGAATAAAGAAAAAGAGGAATACAAATATGGTTTTAAAAATGAAGATGTTTCTACTTTTAAAACTGACGTTGGACTAAATGAAGACATTATTAGAGAGATTTCTCATATTAAAAATGAACCAGAATGGATGCTTGAATTTAGATTAAAATCATATCGTGCTTTTAAAGAGTTACCTCTTCCAAGTTATGGCCCTGATCTAACTAATCTTGATTTTGATTCTTACACTTACTTTACTAGACCTAGTGAAAAAGAAGAGAATTCTTGGGACAAAGTTCCAGAAACCATTAAAGAAACTTTCCAAAAACTTGGAATTCCTGAAGCCGAACAAAAGTTTTTATCAGGTGTATCCACTCAATATGAAAGTGAAGTAGTTTATCACAACATGCTTAAAGAAGTTGAAGAAAAAGGAGTTATTTTTCTTTCTACCGACATGGCATTAAAAACTTGTCCAGAATTGTTTAAGAAATATTTTAATAAGGTAGTCCCTTATAGAGACAATAAATTTGCTGCTTTAAATGGTGCCGTATGGTCTGGAGGATCTTTTATCTATGTTCCAAAAGGAGTGAAACTTGAAAAGCCTCTTCAATCTTACTTTAGAATCAACAATGAAAAATCTGGACAATTTGAAAGAACTTTAATTATCGTTGATGAAGGGGCTGACGTTCATTATGTTGAAGGATGTACCGCGCCAATTTATTCTAAGGAATCTCTACATGCTGCAGTAGTTGAAATCTATGTAGAGAAAGGTGGAAGATGTCGTTATTCTACCATCCAAAACTGGTCAAACAACATTGTTAACTTAGTTACAAAAAGAGCCTTTGTTGAAGAAGATGGATTAATGGAATGGATCGATGGAAATATCGGCAGTCAATTAAATATGAAATACCCTTGCTGCGTATTAAATGGAAGAGGCGCAAAGGGAAATTGTATTTCTATTGCCGTTGCAGACAAACTTCAATATCAAGACGCTGGAGCGAAGATGATTCACATAGGTGAAAATACCACATCAACAATCATTTCAAAATCTATCGTAAAAAATGGTGGAGTAGCAAATTACCGAGGGAAAGTCTTAATGGGACCAAATGCAAATAATTCCAAGGCTCACGTTGAATGCGATACTTTAATTTTAGATGATATTTCTCGATCAGATACTATTCCAACAAATATATGTAACAATAATACTTCATTTTTAGAACATGAAGCGACTGTTAGTAAAATTAATGAAGAGCAACTATTTTATTTAATGTCACGCGGATTAACTAAAAAAGAAGCTACGCAAATGATTATTATGGGCTTTATTGAGCCTTTCTCTAAGGAGCTTCCAATGGAATATGCAGTTGAATTAAATCAACTTATCAAAATGGATATGGAAGGAAGTATCGGATAATGGAATATGATGTCATTGTAGTGGGAGGGGGCCACGCTGGCATGGAGGCTTGTTTTAGTTCCGCGCACATGGGACTAAATACTCTTCTAATCACATTAAATAAAAAGATGATTTCTAATATGCCTTGCAATCCATCAATCGGAGGGAGCGCAAAAGGAATTGTAGTTAGAGAAATCGATGCTCTTGGTGGAATGATGGGCAAGGGAGCAGATTTAGGATGTCTTCAAATGAAGATGTTAAATACTGGTAAAGGACCAGGAGTTCAATGCTTAAGAGCCCAAGAAGATAAACTAGACTATCCTAAAATTATGCAATCTTTCGCGGAAAACTGCCCTAATCTTACTATTTTAGAAGGTATGGTAGATGATTTACTATGTGAAGATAATAAAGTAGTGGGCGTAAAGATTCAAGAAAAAGAAATTCGTTCAAAAGCGGTTATTTTAACTACTGGAACCTATATGGAATCAGTAATACTAAGAGGCCATAAAGTAACTTCACAAGGACCTGATGGAGAAAAGCCTTCTTTAGGATTATCGCCAAATTTAAAAAAGATGGGAATAAAAATTGTAAGACTAAAAACTGGAACGCCTCAAAGAATAAAGAAAGATTCGATTGATTTTTCAGTTTTAGAGCCTCAATATGGAACCGATAAACCATTAAAATTTTCTTTTGAAGAAAGTAATATTGTGCCATTCGATAAACAAGTAGTTTGCTATTTAACATATACAAATAGTAAAACCCATGAAATAATTAGAAAGCATCTAAATGATTCAGCAATGTATGGAGGAGTGGTAACGGGAGTCGGACCTAGATATTGTCCTTCGATAGAAGACAAAGTAGTTAGATTTTCCGATAAACCAAGACATCAACTATTTCTAGAGCCTGAATCAATTCACACCGATTTAATATATTTACAAGGGTTTTCTACTTCGATGCCTGAAGAAGTGCAAGAAGAAATGGTTCATTCATTAAAAGGATTAGAACACGCAGAAATTGTTAAATACGCTTATGCGATTGAATACGATGCAATCGATGCAAGTGAATATGATTATACCCTTGAAATAAAAAAGTATCCTGGTTTATATGTGGCTGGACAAATCTGTGGAACATCAGGTTATGAAGAAGCCGCAGCTTTAGGCCTTATCGCGGGAATTAACGCTTCTTTAAAAATTTTAGGAAAAGATCCTTTAATCTTAAGAAGAGATCAAGCTTATATAGGAGTGATGATCGATGATTTAGTTAGTAAAGGTACCAAAGAACCTTATCGTCTTCTTTCTTCACGTGCGGAATATCGTTTGTTGTTAAGAAGTGATAATGCAGATATTAGACTAACTCCAATTGGCTATCATATTGGCTTAATAAGTGATGATAGATATCAAAAGTTTATAAATAAATTATCAAATATCAATCAAGCAAAGGAAACGTTAGATTATCTTCATATGGGAATGAAAGATGATTTTGTTGAATTTATGAAAGAAAAAGGCTATCCAGATTATAAGGGTGGGCCTACCGCAAGTGAAATACTTCGTCGCCCAGAGATTTCTCTTGAAGAAATGATGAGATTTGTTCAACTTTCTTCTTTAACTGAAGAAGAAAAAGAGGAAGTAGAAATAATTGTCAAATATGAGGGATATATTGAAAAAGCAAAAAAAGATGCCTTAAGATTGCTAAAATTAGAAGAAGTAAAAATACCAGAAGGATTAGATTATCTTCATATGGATGGACTAAGGTTAGAGGCAAGGCAAAAATTTGATATAGTTAAACCTAGAACAATTGGGCAAGCTAGTCGAATTTCTGGAGTAAATCCAAGCGATATTTCCATGCTTTTATTTCACATTAAAAAGGGTAAATAGGTATGTTAGAGAGTGAATTTATATCGTATTTAAAAGAAAACGGACTAAGACTATCTTCTCATCAATTAGAACAATTAAATTTGTATCAACGATTATTAAAAAGTAAGAACGAAGTGATGAATTTAACTTCTATCGTTGAAAAAGAAGAAGTTTTTGAAAAGCATTTTTTAGATTCGTTACTTTTTAGTTTTGGCGAAGATTTCAATAATAAAAAAGGAATAGATGTTGGAACTGGTGCGGGTTTTCCTGGATTAGTTTTAGCAATTTCTTATCCTAATTTTAAAGTTACATTATTAGAGCCATTAAATAAAAGATGTTTGTTTTTAAAAGAAGTAGTTGATAAATTAAAACTAGATAATGTAGAAATAGTTAATGCTCGTGCAGAAGACTACTGTAAAGATCATATGGAAGAATTTGATTACGCTTTTGCTCGTGCGGTAAGTAGCTTAAGCATTCTTCTTGAAATAATTATTCCTCTTGTTAAAGTAAATGGATACTTTATCGCATTAAAGGGAAAGAAATTTCAAGAAGAGATAAACGAAAGTCACAATGCATTAAAAGAATTAAATTGTCACGTAGAGAAAGTAAAAGAATCATTCTTACCTTCAGAAAAAGATGTTCGTGGTAATATCTTTTTCAAAAAAGATCAAAAAACAAGTAAGAAATATCCAAGGAATTTCTCTCAAATTAAGAAAAGGCCATTGTAGTAGGAGGAAGATTTATGAGTAAGATTATTGCAATAAGTAATCAAAAAGGGGGAGTAGGAAAAACTACTACCGCGATATCTTTATCTGGTTGCTTTAGTAAACTAGGTTATTCAATTTTACTAATTGATATGGATCCTCAAGGTAATGCGACTAGAGGAATTGGACTTGATCCAACTGCAATAAGAAAGAATCTTTTCGATGCTTTAAGTGGAACTACAGATATCAATAAAGTGATCAAGAAAACTCAAACTAAAGGAGTAGATGTTCTTCCTAGCAATCTTAAACTTGCTACTTTAGAATCGACAATTGGAGGGGTGGAAAAGCCTTTTAATCTATTAAAAGAGTGCTTAACTAAAATTAGCAAACCATATGATTTTATTATTATCGACTGCCCACCTTCTTTAGGTTTATTAAACTTAAATGCTTTGTGTGCAGCAAATAGCGTGATTATTCCTGTTCAATGTGAGTATTATGCAATGGAAGCTGTAGCGCAAATATTGTCTTCAATTTCTAAAGTTCAAAAAGAATATAATCCAGATTTAGAAATTTTAGGATTTTTACTTACAATGTATGATTCAAGAATTAAATTAGCAACTGAAGTCACCACGGAAATTAGAGGACTATTTAGAGAGAAAACCTTTGTTACTCAAATTCCAAGAAACATCTCGCTTGCAGAGGCTCCATTTTACGGAAAACCAGTAAATATCTTTAGACCAAAAGCAACTGGAAGTTTAGCTTACCTTTCTCTTGCTAAGGAGATTTTAAATGGCTAAGCGAAGAAATTTGGCTTCTTTGATTAAAGAATATCAAGAAACTGACGTCATTAGTTCAATTGAAAAAGGTTATCAAAAAGAAAGTGGAATACTATTAGAAGTTAATAAAATACGCTTTAATAATATTTCTCGAAATCATTTTTTTAATGACAAAAATTTAGTTCAGCTTTCTTCTTCTATCGAAGAAAGAGGGGTGTTAAGCCCAATTTTAGTTAGAAAGAAAGATGATTATTACGAAGTAGTATCGGGTTATAAGAGATATTATATTGCTAAAAAGTTACATCTAGATAAAATCCCAGTAGTAGTAAGAGAAATTAATGATGACTTATTAATCTATTTAGTATTGTCAAGAGCCACGCATAAACTTCACGACAATATTTTAAATAAAACTTACGCATTTGAAATATTAACTAAAGAGTACAATGTATCTAGAAAAGATATTGCTTTAATTAGTAAAATATCAATTTCTCAAGTTAATAATATTATGAGATTAAGAAATCTTAATAATGAAGTAGTACACGCATTAAGAAAAGAAAAGATTTCTTATGGTCAAGCTAGGGTTTTAGTAAATCTAGATGAAGAGAAACAAAAAGAATATCTTTCTTTGATTTTAGAAAACAAATTATCGGTTCACGATATTGAAAATTTAGCAAAGAGAGAAAAAAGGCCTTCGTCACAGATTAAAGATATTGAAAAATTTGAATCTAATAACAAAGTCAAACTAAATATTGGAAGGAAATCATTAACTTTCAAATTTAAAAAAATCAGCGACTTAAAATTATTTATTAAAGAGCATTTTAACGATTTTAAAGACTAGAGATAGTCTTTTATTTTTTAGTGATTATTGCAATCCCATCTCCGATATCTTCTCTAATTTGAACATTATATTCTTCTTTCTTTAAAAGTTCTTTTTTAAACTCATCGTTAATTTTATGAAACTTTTCTTTTTTCTTAATTTTGGCATCGATCCAAAAATCGTCTAAGTTCATATTATCAATTATGATGATCCCCCCTTCGTTTAAATTGGAAGAAAACTTATTTAGAAAAAAGTCGTTTCTTTTTTTGCTAGCATCAATGAAAATCAAATCGAATTTTTGATTTAATTCCACAAACATCGCGTCATCGATAATTAATTTAATTTGATTATCTAGGTGAAAATCGATGAAGTTCTTTTTGGCGATAGTTGCTCTTTCTAAATCATGCTCGATAGTGACAATATTAATATTTTTATTTAGTAAAGCTACATTGATTGAAGTATAACCAATAGCGGTCCCGATTTCTAAAAAACTAGAAAAATTCTTTTCTTTAATTAAGGAAAGAATAAAATCTATAGTTTGTTTTCTAGCAATTGGAACATAATTCTCTTTAGCGTATTTTTCTATTTCTTCTAAGTTATTCATTTTAAAGGGGAATCCTTTCGCTATTATAATAGACTATTTTTTTTATTTAGTCTATTCTTGTAATTTTTATATCTTGAAAAAGGACTAGAAATCAAATACTTATTTAGAAAAAGAAGAAACTAAAGTATGGCAATATAGTTCTCTTATGCTTGTTGAACTCTTTAACGAAGAGCAATCTGGAAGACTAGTTTTACCAGAGGTGTAATATGAGTAAGACATTAGCTTTTAAAGTGTTTTGTTTCGAAGCATATAAAGCGGAAAAAACTCTCTGGGAAAGAGGCTATGGAACTATTTAAAAAATATGGAGTTCTAGATTATATAAATGCATGTTTTGATGTATTACATACAATGAGTAGAGATTATATAGTAGAAGAAATCGATATATTTATTAATGCAAGAAAACAAAGCGCATGATATTTTAAATACGATAATTAATAAATATAGAATTGAATATTCTGTTTCATAAATTCATATTCTTTAATATGAAAATTTTCTTAATTCTTTTAATAAGCTTTTTTCTTAATGTTAAAAGCACTAGTAGTAATATAAATATTTATGCGAGAAACTATATTGTTTACGATTATAACTCTGAGGAAATATTAGAAGGAAAGGATTATGATAAATCCTATAGTGTCGCTTCTATTTCTAAAATAATGACAGCGATCATCGCTTTAGAAAGCGAAAGATTATTTGATGTAATTACAGTAGATGAAGTAATAGAAAAAGTAGAAGGATCATCACTTTATCTTTCTATTGGCGATGAAATAACTATTATCGATTTAGTGTATGGATTACTTTTAAGAAGTGGGAATGATGCTGCAGTATTAATCGCTAGCAATATTTGTAAAACGATAGAAGAATTTGTTGATCTAATGAATCAAAAAGCTAGAGAAATCAAAATGGAAAATACGATTTTTAATAATCCTAGTGGCCTTGATATTTTTGATGAAGGAAATCTTTCTTCTTGCTTAGATATGGCAAAATTAATGGCGTATTGCTTGGATAACGAACTATTTTGTCAGATTATATCTACAAAGTATTATAAAAATCCTATCAAAGGCGTATGGACTAATAAAAATAGGTTGTTACATCAATATGAGTATTGCTTAGGTGGAAAAACTGGATATACAAAAAAAGCGAGAAGAACATTAGTAACATGCGCTGAAAAGGATTATCAAAAATTAATAGTGGTAACTCTAGATTGTGGAAATGATTTTTCTTTCCATAAGAATATATATGAGTATTATTTCAATAATTATCAATATTTAGCTTTTCTACAAGAAGGCAAAAATTATATAGATAATTACTATATTTATTCAAAAAAAGTAGTAGGTCTTAGAATTAATAAGGATGTTAAATCTGGAGTAAAAATGTATTATCTAAATCCGATTAATAATACTTTATTGATTAAGTTTATTTCCTCTAGTAATCAAGAGGAAATCGTTTTAGAAAAAACATTTGAGGTTTATTTTTATAAGAATTATTAATTTAATTATTTCGTTTAAAATGCGTTCACTTTCGTTCACTTTCGTTCGTTTGCGTTCGTTTTCGTTCACAAATACTTGAAGTATAATAATAAATATGATTTAATGAACTTGAAAGAAATGAACAGATATGCAACAAAATGATTTTAATTTTTTATGTGAAACTAATTCTATAGAGTTTAAAAAGGCCAAGGGTGGTTTACCAAATTCTCTTTGGGAAACTTATAGCGCGTTTGCTAATTCTAATGGAGGGACTATAGTGCTAGGAATTGATGAGCCTCAACATAATAAATTTGTAAGTTCAAAACTCACAAAAGATGAAGTTTATGATCTTCAAAAAAGATTTTGGGATACTATCAACAATACTCAAAAGGTTAGCGCTAATATTTTAGTTGACAAAGATGTTACTGTAGAAGAATACGAGTCTTATCCAATTTTAATTATCAAGGTAAGAAGAGCTAATAGGTTTGAAAAGCCAATTTTTATTAACAACAATGTTTATAATGGTACATATAGAAGAAATCACGAAGGAGATTATCATTGTACTAGGCCTGAAATTGACTTGATGATTAAGGATTCTAATAATCAGTCTAATGATAAAACTTGCTTAGATGAGTTTTCACTAGAAGATCTTAATTTGGATTCTATATCAAGTTATAAGCAAATGCTAAAAGCTACCAATCCCACTCACATTTTTTTAACTATGAAAGATGAACAATTTTATTTAAGTTTAGGCATAGCAAAAAAAGGAGCGGATGGGTTATTGCACCCAACACGAGCGGGATTATTAATGTTCGGAAAAGAATATCGAATTACTGATGAATTTAATCATTATTTTTTAGACTATCAAGATCATCGTGAAGAAACACCAGATATTAGATGGATTGATAGAATTCAGTCTTCGTCAGGTGACTGGAGTGGTAATGTTTTTGACTTTTTCTTTAGGGTATATGATAAATTAACTCAGAATTTGAACGTACCTTTTCAACTAGATGGATTGCAAAGAATTGATGATACTCAAATGCATAAAGCATTAAGGGAAGCCCTTTGCAATACCTTATCTAATGCGGATTACTATGGAACTAGAGGAATAGTTATAAAAAAATATAAAGATCGAATAGAATTTTCTAATCCAGGTAATATGAGAATGAGTATTGAAGAAGCTCTCTCTGGAGGAAATAGTGATCCTCGTAATGAGACAATTCTTAAAATGTTTAGTTTGATTAAAATTGGAGAGAGAGCCGGAACTGGAATCCAAACGATAATAAATACAGTAAGTAAAATAGGATATAGCAAGCCGATTATTGAAGAGAGTTTTAATCCGGATCGAACAAAAATGACAATTTTTCTTAAAAATAACAACTTTAAAAAAGAATATTATGAAACTAGACAAAATAATTTACCTAATATGTCTTCAGATGAGAATAAGGCTTTGGATTTTATAAATAGAAACGAGTGCATTACGAGAAAAAAATTGGAAGAATATTTATCATGTGGAAAAACAAAAAGCACAATAATATTAAAATCTTTATTAGATAAAAATTTGATCTACAAAGAGGGCTCATCAAAAAATATAATCTATTTAAAAAGATAGTTTTTAGACGATATTTTGGTCTTTCATTTCTGACGATTAGTTCTAAATGAAGAATGATTAACATATTTTTTACTATGAATAAAATCTTTGTTGGAATTATTCTTTTATCTTTAGCTTATGGATTATTAACTGGCAGATATCAAGAAATGGCAATTAGCATTTTGTCCATCCATGAGGATGTTCTCTCCTTAGTGGTCACTTTAGTCTTTTCTGCAACTTTTTGGTCGGGAATTATGAACATAATGTATGATTCGGGACTAATTAACCAAATTGCAAAAGCATTAAATCCTTTATTAAAACTTATTATGCCAAATTTAAAAGATCAAGAAGCAAAGAACTACATTGCAATGAACATCAGCGCGAATATCTTTGAACTTGGCTTTGCAGCTACGCCAGCTGGATTAAAGGCGATGAAAAGATTAAAGGAAGTATCTACAGAAAAAGATCCAACGGTTGCAAGTGATGAGATGGTTACTTTTTTAGTTCTTAATACCGCGGGAGTAACTCTTTTACCTACAACCGTCATGGCAATAAGACAAAAATATGGGGCAACTAATCCAGCAGATTTTCTCTTTTTAGCGTTTATTGGCACTCTTCTTTCTTGTGCAGGGGGATTGTTATTAGACAAGTTGTTTAGAAAAATTAGTTCTGTTCATCAAAAGTAAGTATATTAAATAACATTTCAATTTATTGCCTAAATTATAGAATCATAAAATGAATAAATGATTTTTTAGATATTGTATTTATTCTTTTTTCTTTATTTATTTCCTAAATATGGTAATATCAAAATAGAAAGAAGAATATTTACTAGGAGGGTAACTAATGAAATATACGAAGATACGTGTGGAATTTAAAGAATTTCCTAAAAGACTTTATCGAGAGATGTATGTTAGAAGTGACATATCTTTATATAAACTAGGGGTTTGTATTTTATGCTCGGTAAAAGCAACATTTGAACACTACTTTTTATTTCAAGATAGTGTTAGAGACTATGTCCCAAAAGATTTTGAAGAATTATATAAAAAACAAGTATATATGACTAACTATCACCTTAAAGATGTTTGTTTAAATAATAAAAAGCAGTTCTTTTTAGTTTATGATACTGGTGATTATTATGAATTTACGATAACTGTTTTAGAAGAAGTTGAATTAGAGAAAAAAAGAAAGTTATCATTTATCATTTCGGGAGCCGGAGATAGGATTTGGGAAGATAACATATATACACTTTATGCTTATTTAAATGGCAAGCTTAAAGATGAATTTACTGAAGAGGATGTTGAAAATGGATATAGTATGCCTTGGAATGTTCCGGGTACATATGTTTTTTCTGATTTTGATAGACCTTATTTTGTAAAGCAAGAAAACAATCGTACTTCTAGATATATAAATTTTGCTCTTAAAGAATTAAAGAAAAACGGAGTTAACTATTAATTAACTTTTTTATTATATAAAATTATTTGGGAATAATACTTAATGATGATTTTCTTCTTTAAGTATTTTTTTTAAATGATATAATTCAATAGGTGAGAGAAAGTGCTAAAATTTTTTAAGAAGCTTTTATTAATTTCATTTCCGATTATTTTACAGCAATTATTTTTAAATTTTGCTTCGCTTTTAGATACTTTAATGGTTGGGCAATTAGATGAAATTAGTATATCTGGCGTTTATGTAGCCACTCAAATTGTCTTTGTGGCCAATTTAATGATTTTTGGCTCAATTGAAGGATTGTCAGTTTTCTTTTCCCAATTTTTTGGGAAGAAAGATGATAAACACTTAAAAAATACTTTTGCCTATAAATTTGTTTACAGCATTATCGTGGCTATTTTTGAAATAATAATAATTTCGATTTTTGGGAAAAATCTCGTTAGTTTATTTGTAAAAACTAATCAAGAGATTCAAGTTGCTCTAAATTATCTTAATATTGTGGTTTTCTCAATCATTCCTTTTGCTATTTCAGTTACAATTGCTAGCACCTTAAGAGAGATTCATCATCCAGTATCTCCAATGGTTATTACCGCGATAGGGATCGTAATGAATTTTTTCTTTAATTACGTGTTTATCTTTGGAAAACTAGGCTTTCCTTCTTTAGGTGCAAGTGGCGCGGCTATTGGAACTTTAATTAATCGTCTAGTGGAAATGATCCTTCTAGTTATTGTCGTAATTGTTAAGAAATATCCATTTAGTCAAAAATTTATTTCTAGTTTTAAAATAGAAAAGGAATTATCAAAAAGGATTCTTTTAAAAAGTATTCCTTTGTTTTTAAATGAAACATTGTGGTCGTTAACTCAAATCATTTTAGTGTTCTTCTTTACTAAATGCGATAGCATAGCTACTAGCGTACTACCAATTGTCCAAACGATATTTAACTTGTTATTTGTAGTTTTATTAGGCTTAGGTAATGGAATATCGATTGTTGTTGGAAACACTATTGGTGAATCTAAATATGAAGGAGCGCAAAAGCAAGCCTACTATTCTTTATTATTAACTGTTGTTTCTTGTTTAATCCTTGGCGTTTTCTTAGCTTCATGCGCTTCACTAATTACTAATTTATATAAAGGAGTAGGGGAAGAAGCTAAAAATATTGCTTCAAAACTAATTAGATTCTCTTCTATTTATCTTTTGATTAATGGAGTTAACACTTCTCTTTTCTTTTTACTTAGAGGCGGAGGAAAAACTGGAGTGGTATTCTTCTTCGATTCATTTTATGGTTGGGTTATTTCTATTCCTCTTTCCTTTATTTTATCTTCATATACAAATATTAGTTTCATAAATATGTATATCATCATTTATTTATCGGATGCACTAAAAATGATTGTTGGATTTATTCTTTTACTAAGTAAAAAATGGTATAAAAACTTAACTAGTGTTAACAATAATCAAGAAGTGAATAATATATAGTAAGATGATTATTGGTATAGCTTCTAGATGTATAATTGAAAATCAAGTTAGAAAAGAGTTTGTAAATGAAGAGTATATTAGTTTTTTTAAAAAATATGGATTAACGCCAATACTTTTACCATATAATCTTTCTTCCTATCAAGAACTATTTTCCTTATGCGATTGTTTTTGTCTTCCTGGAGGGGGAGATATCGATGCAAAATTCTATAATTCAATAAATGATATACATAATCAACTTGTTTATAAAGATGTTGATAAACTAGATTTTTTAATATTAAAATATGCGTTAAAGAAAAGGAAACCAGTATTAGGAATTTGTCGAGGTTTACAAGTTATCAATGTATTTTTTAAAGGAGATTTAATTCAACACATCGAAGATGATCTTCATCTTAATCAAACTAATCATCAATTAGAAATATTAAATCACTCAATTTTTAAAGATAGTATAAAAGAATTTACAATTAATTCTTATCATCATCAAAAGATTGGTAAAATAGGAGAAGGAATTATCGTTGATGGTATTTGTAAGGATGCCATAGAGATAATTAGGCACAATGATTATCCTATAATAGCTACACAATATCATTTAGAAAAGATAGATAATTCTACGACAGATTTGATAATGAAACACTTCATTAATTTGTTTTTTATGTAAAATTTATATATAATTCTTATCTTTGGAGAAATAATGATTTTATAAAAATTGAAAAACATCAAA
>CAMEOO010000011.1 GCA_945929875.1 uncultured Caryophanales bacterium | reverse complement strand
AAAAGCCACATTTGAGCGCTTATTACACTCATTTGTGGCTAAATTTATAAACTAAATATATTTATTATAGATATCTAGTTCTAGCTGACTACAAATATTCAATAGTAATTGATTTAATGTAAATTGCTTTAGAAGAACTTTGCGTAAACGTAATGACAATTTCACCTTTATTATCACAAGTGAATGTATAATCAGTAGCAGTACTAGTTAACGTTGTTGATGTTCCAACTGATTTACCATCAATAGTAATTGTGAATGAGCCATTAATACTACTAGCACCTGATGTATTAATGGATATGCTTTTAATCGTTCCACTAATGTCTGAAGTTGATAAGACTAATGATTTCGCTGGTTCCTTACTTTTTCCAAATTGTAAGCCTTTGTTTGAATCTAAATCCCCAATATAAGTAGAATCCATTTCCAGTTTCCAATCCACACCATCTAAGGTTGCTGTTTCATTATTAGTACTGAAAGCTTTGGAAACAAATGAATAACTATATTTATAATTTGTACTAGCATCTTTCCACTTAGCATATAAAACAAGATTACCAGTTAGTACTTCATCTTTTTTTGCTGCTTTAGTGCAAGCTGCATCAGTAAACCATCCTTCAAATACATATCCTGTTCTAGTAGGATCTTTTTCAGGTAAAGTAACCTTTGTTACACTAGATAGTGTACCATCAGGAGTAACACCATCATCATTATATTTATAAGTGATTGTGTAAGAAGTATTATATACACAGCTTAATTCAGCACTAGTTAATTCCCAGTTATCTCCTGCTAAAGAAGTTTTATGAGCTACTACTTTAAATACATATGAAGTATTGTCAGTAAATGATAATCCTTCAACTGTACTTAAGTCTAATTCATTTCCTTCAACTTTAGAAGCTACTACAGTATTAGCAGTTTCGGTTCCGCAATAGATATCATAGCTTGTAGCGTTACCATCCCATACTAATTTTGTTCCATCAATATAACTTACTGATGGAGCAGTAAAGCAATCAATTACATAAACAAACTTAATTTCATGAGTTCCATTGTAGTTTTGATAAGTACCATATAGTAAAACCATATCGCCTTCTTTTACTTTATTGTAATTATCACCATTTGTAAATTTATAGACTAATAAAGTCTTAGGTTCAGCAGAATCATCAGAAATGTATGAATTTGAATCACTACTTGCTCCTAATTTTGATATAGTGCCTGATACTAAGATCTTTTCATTATCAGAAATCTTACCATCTAAAATATCCGCAATTGAAGTAGTAGACATCAATTTATATGTAACCTTGATAACAGTATCTTCGGTTATAGTAACAGCGTTATTTTCAACAGCTATTCCATTAACTAAAACTTGATCTACTACATAAGCAGTATTTGGAGTAGCGACAACAGTTACTTCTATATTCCCGTTAACTAAAACACCACTTTCTAATGTAGTTTCTCCATGTTTAACAACAAATGTTCCATTCGCGGTTTGCTCTAATGTAACAGAAGGTTGTTTAACAATTTCAACGGATACAGTAACATTTGATTCAGGCATTACAAATACATATTTACCATCTTCTAATGACAATTCTATTTCAGTATTTGACGCATCTTTTACAACTACATTTTTAACATAGTAAGTTGAATTAGGAGTTACAGTAAATGAAACAGTTTCACCAGCATAATAGTTTTCTAATAATCCTGATATTTCACCATTTTCAAGAGTACTTTGAGATAAACTATAAGAAACTGCATCTCCAAATGTAGCAACTAATTTACCACTATGAGAAGGAACCTTATCATATGTATATGTACCATCTTCATTCTTAGTTGTAACTAATGTTTCTAATGTTACTCCATTATTATCAACAACTTCTAAAGAAACAAGCATCTTATGTTCAGCAGGAGTAATTTTAATTGATAGTTTATCAACGCTACCTACTAAATTAACTAATTGTTCAGTTGATGATTTTACTGTCATAGTTCCATTTGCAGCTGCTACTTCTTCTACTTTCAATGTAACTGGCTCTTCATATCCAAGTTTATACAAGTCTAATTTATAATAAGAAGATAAATTGCTTGTTGCATAATATCCAACAGATGATGTGCCATTAAACAATATTGCTCTATTTCCATTATAGAAATAGTATCCACTTTCATAATTTCCACCTATTGACCAAACAGAAGAACTATCTGCTTCTTGTAATAACAATAATGCAGTTTTAGCATCAGAATCAGTAGATCCAGATAAATAACTATCTTCTACTTTAATATAGTAACCACCTTCTGTAGAAGAAATTGTCCAAATGCTGCTATTTGAAAAGCTAATTCTTTCAAGCGAAGTAAATGATTCACATATATTTGCACCGATTGGTTTATTAGTTGTATTAACATTATTAGTCAAAGCATAGTATTTGGACTCACTTCCAAAGACAAATGCATATTGACCTGAAGTAAAGTCATCCGCTAATAATTCTGACCAATTGCTTAATACATTTTTTTGAGGAGCTAAAATTGAAACTAAATATGATCCATTTTCATAATCGATTTCATAATTACTAGCTTGCGCACCTTCTAGCGCTAATTTATAGCCGTATTCGCCAACAAATTTAATTGTAGATTCACCGTATACTCCTAAATTAACTTCATCGCCTGCAATTACTTGCCCTTCATTAATTACGCAAGTTGGAATAGTTTTTTCTGTTCCATCGTAGGTATATTCAGTTTCACCAGTCCAAGTAACGCTTAATACTTTTTGTTTAATTATTAATTCACCAGTAACTGGTTCTTTAGAAGTGGTATTATAGTTGTTTTTATCTTCTTGATTAAACGTTACAACTACATAATATATACCCGCATTCTTACATTCAGAAACTGGAATAGTATGTTCAGCATCAGCATAATACTCAACACTTGCGCTAAATACTCCTTCTGGTAATCCTGTAACAGTAACTTTTTTTACTGTTCCACTATATGCTGTAGCATTTTTTTCACCTAAACCTGCTACTTCTACTTTGCTTAAAACAACATCGGCTTTAGCTATTTCAAATTCTACTTCACCATTAAATTCAGCATTAGCCCATTCATAGTTAGTTGTATCTTTTAATGTAACTTTTGCGGTATATTTACCTGCATTTGTCGCAGATCCATCAGTAACTGTATATAGTTCATTTTCCTCAACACCAACTAATTCAGTTCCTGTATATTTTAAACCATCTTTAGCAGTTGGTACTTCTACTTTAGCTTTATTTATTGTTAAAGTAACATTCTTTGTAACATCAACTGCATTATAGTTAGTATCTGAAGAAGTCAATGTAACAACTACATAATATGTACCAGCCTTCTTACATTCAGAAACTGGAGTAGTATGTTCAGCATCAGAATAGTAAGTAACAGTAGCACTTACTCCTGTAGGAACTCCTGGTACTTCTATTTCTTTTGAAGTTCCATCATATGTGTAAGTAGTTTCTTCTTTAACAGTTACTCCACTTAAATCGTAAGTTGCTTTTTTAACAGTTAATTTACCTTTTTCAAAAGTCAATTCATAGTTATCTGCAGTTAATCCAGATAATGTAATATCATATTTTCCAACATTTGATCCTTTTACATAAGCGCAAGTAAATGTAGCATTTCCTGCAATAACATTTTCAGCGGATTCTCCATTTACTAATCCTTCTACTTCATAAGTAAATGTAGGAGCGTCTTGATTATAAGTAACTTCTTTATTTTGGACTACAACTTTAACAGCAACCTTATTGATTGTTAATGTAGCTGGTAAAACAGTTTCACTATAAACTTGATTCTTGTCAACTACTTTTGCATAAACATTGTATGTTCCTGCATTTGTTGCGGTAGTAAATGGAGTAGTACATTCTGCATCTATAAAGTAAGTAACTTCAAAGTCACCATCAGTTTTAGCATTAGTCATATCTACTGCAATGGTCTTTTCTGTACCATCATAGGTAAATGTAGCACCAGCAAAAGTAACACCAGTATTATTTTCTCTAATTGTTAATTTTGAAGTTAATGTAGTTTTTCCAACTAATTTGTAGTTAGTGCTTTTTGAAGCTAATTCAACTTTAACAAAGTAAACGCCAACGCCTTTAGCTTCACTAACAGGTGTTGTCATCGCTTCATCTGAATAGTAAGTAACTGTTGCTTTTACGTTGCTTGGAACTCCATTAACAACAAAGTTAATTGCACTACCAGTATCAACAACACTCATTTCAGGAGCAGTAACACCAGAGACAGAGATTTCTGCTTTAGCGATAGTGTATGATACTTTACCATCAAACTCGCTAGCCCATTCATAGTTATTAGTATCTTTTAATGTGACAGTTGCTTCGTGAGTTCCAGCTTCTACTGCTGATCCACCAGTAACTGTATATAAGTTATGAGAATCAACACCAACTATTGTTTCACCTGTATAAACAAGGTTTGTCTTTGCAGTTGGTACTTCAACCTTAGCTTTTGCAATTGTTAATTTTGCGGATACTACTTTATTATTGTAACCTTCTTTAGAAACAGTTGCTCTAATTGTATATTCACCAGCATTTATGAACTTATGTGTTCCTTCATAAGTTACTACAGCGCCTTGTGGTAAATTTTCAACAGTCAATGTTTGTTCTTCACCATTATAAGTTACTGTTTTGTCGCTTAATTTTACATTTTCACCAAAATCTAATAATACTTCTTCGCTACTAGATTCTTCTGAAGATGCATCTTCACTTGAGACATCGCTACTTGGATCTTCTGAAGAAGTATCTCCGCTAGAAACATCAGTTGAAGGTTCTTCACTAGTTGTTGAATCGCTAGTACCTTCGCTAGTTGTTACATCGCTAGTACCTTCGCTAGTTGTTATATCGCTAGTAGTTTCTGAAGTAGATTCGCTAGTAGTTTCACTTATTGGCGCGCTACTAGTAGTATCACTACTTGGATGATGCTTCTTTGTACATGAAGTTAATCCAAGTAAAAAAGCGCAAGAAAGAACTAAAAGAGTCTTTGTTGCGACATTTCTTTTATTATCCATTATTTTAATTCCTCCCATATCCGTTTGGATTCACGGCAATTTCATTATATAGGAAAATAAATAATTTTGTATAGATAAAAAGAAAATTTTGCTTTTTTACATTATCTTTACTTTCTCTTTTTTTATTTTTTTAAAATAAACAATTATTAATAATTAGGATAAAAGGTCATTTCTAAACTGCAAATTATATAATCTTGCATAAATACCATTTAGAGATAATAATTCTTCATGGCTTCCTTCTTCGACAATTACTCCAGCGTTGACTACTAAAATTCGATTAGCGTTTTTAATTGTCGATAAGCGATGGGCTACAACAATGGTAGTTCTTCCTTTTGCTAGTTCATTTAAAGCATCTTGAATCATGATTTCGGTTGTATTGTCTAATGCGGAAGTCGCTTCATCTAAGATCAATATCGGAGGATTTTTTAGAAATACTCTAGCAATCGATAATCTTTGCTTTTGCCCACCTGACAGTTTAACTCCTCTTTCGCCAATTTCAGTGTCAAAGCCATCAGGTAAAGTCATAATGTAGTCATAAATATTTGCTCTTTTACTAGCTAGAACCACTTCTTCAAAAGAAGCATCTAACTTTCCATAAAGAATATTTTCTTTAATCGTCCCATTAAATAAGAAGACATCTTGTTGAACAATTCCTATCGCTCTTCTTAAAGCCTTGAAACTTAAATCATTGATATTGATTCCATCGATTAGTATTTTCCCACTTGTAACTTTGTAAAAGTTTGGGATTAAATGGCAAATTGTAGTTTTTCCTCCTCCAGATTCACCAACTAATGCGATAGTTTCTCCTTTATTAATTTTAAAAGATACATCATTTAAAATATTAGCTTTTGTTTCATATGAGAAATAAACATTTTTAAATTCGATATTTCCTTGTAAAGAGACATCCTCTATCGCATTTGGATTTTCTTTTTCAGGTTTCTCATCCATAATCTCTAAGAATCTTTTAAATCCTGTAGTTCCATCTTGATATTGTTCAACAAAGTTGATCAAAGTAGTTAATGGTGAGATAAATAAACTAATAGAAACGACAAACGCTAGATAATCTGCTGTTGAAAATGTGTCTGTAGTAATAGCGATAATTCCTCCTGCGACTACGCATACAAGATAGAATAAATCCATGATAAAGTTTGTGGAGCTAGAAAAAGCCCCCATCGCCTTATAAGCTTTTGATCTACTTTTTACATATTGAACATTTCCTTTTTCAAACTTTTCAATTTCTTTATCGTTATTAGTGAAAGCTTTGGTTACTCTAATTCCAGAAATACTAGATTCTAAAGAAGAGTTGATGATTGCAACATTTTTTCTTGTTTCTGTAAAAGCTTCTCTCATTCTTTTTCTCATAATTAATGAGATTGCCACTAAAATGGGAACGCAAGCAAAAATGATTAAGGACAATAACCAATTGATCGTGCAAAGATATACAAATGATCCAATTACCATAAACCCACAGATAAATAAGTTCTCTGGCCCATGGTGAGCAAGCTCACTGACATTTTGTAGATCGTTTGTCATTCTTGACATAATTTTTCCAGTTTCATGTTCATCGTAATAAGAATAAGGTAATTCTTCTAAATGCTTAAACATATCGCTACGCATTTGAGCTTGCATCTTAACTCCAATTACATGGCCATAATATTGAACGAAATACCTTAGAAGCATTCTAATAAAATATAAAACTAGAAGGACTCCTCCAAAGATGAGAATCATCGTGATATTTGCGTTAGGGACAAAATCATTAAACACTTTTCTAGTTAAAATTGGATAACACATTCCAATAACTGAAATAAGTAACGAAGCTACCATATCTAAAGTAAACATTCTAATATGGGGTTTATAATAACTAATAAATCTTTTAAACATCTTTTTACTTCCTTTCTTCCAATATTTTTTTCCAAGAGACAAGAGTCTTATCTAATAGTTCTTGGAGTTTTTCTTTTTCCTCTTCACTTAATTCTTTAAATAATAGTTCTGCGTCTTTTTCTCTTTGTAGTTCGAATTCTTTAGCTTTAGATACTCCTAAAGGAGTTAATTTTAAAATAATATTTCTTTTATCTTCCAATAACTTTTCTTTAGTTATGTAGCCATTCTTTTCAACTTTTGCCACTAATTCACTAAGTGAGCCAGATTTAATATCAAGTCGTTTTAACAAATCATTTTGATTCATTTCTCCATGTCGATAAAGCAAAAACACTAATTTATTTTGAGCTTCATTTATACTAAAGTGATGATAGAGAATATGTCCACAACACCTCATCGTTTTCATTAAATTTAAATCTTTTTCCATCTTAGTCACCCAAAATAAAATAAACCTTTTTAAAATAAAAATCAAGGTACCTAGATAATTTTATGTTTTATTGTTATTTTTATTTAAATAATAGTCTAAAGCACTAAAAAAGATGGTATTTATCAAATTCTCCATCTTTTATAAAAAATATAGTTAAATAATATTCCCCTAATTGTTACATTTAATTGTTTTAAAAGAGATATTTTTTTATTAAAGATAAATCTTTATTCATTAACAATATCGATAACTTGCATTAAAGAAGTAATTTGATAGTCTAATTTTAAATGAAGAGAATTGTTCTTATTTTTTGGATTGTACCAACAAGTTTTAATTCCAGCGTTAATTCCAAGTAGCATATCGCTAGATAAAGAATCACCAACGATCAATATTTCATTTTTTTCTACTTTTTCGATTCTTTTATAAAGATAATTAAAGAATCTAACATTTGGCTTTTGGACTTTCATCACATCGGAAATGAAAACATCATCAAAAACTTTTACTAATTTGGATTTATTTAACTTTTTAGTTTGAACATCGACGCTTCCATTTGTTACCGCATATATTTTTACTTTTGATTTTAAATATTGTAAAAGTTCAAAAGCATTGTCATTAAAGACGATGGTATCAGCAAGATGGTCTTCATAATATTTATTAAATGCAACGGGATCGCACGTAATATTATGATTACTAAAGAACTCTTTAAATCTTTCTATTAACACCTTATCTTTTTTAATTTCTCCTCTTTCGTATTTTTCCCAATACTTATTATTAATTAAATCGTATTCTTGAATCATAGAAGAAGATATTTCTCCAAGGGAAAAATGCTTAAAAGACTTTTTTAAAGAACTCTCTTCTTGAGCATCAAAACTTAATATTGTATTATCAATATCAAATAAAACTACTTTAATCATGCGATACTTCCTACCTTTAAATCAATTATATCAAATTAAATATTAGCATTACTACACCTAAAATAGTTAATACTATTCCTGTTGCTCTTCCCATGGTCTTTTCACTTGCTTTATTTGCAAAAAGGCTTGCAAGTTGAGCGAATATACAAGTAAATACGATACATAAAATTAATATTAAGTAATCGTAAATTCCTCCGATAACAAAATGGCTAATAGAGCCAGTCAAGGCAGTAAATGACATGACAAATACGCTTGTTCCAACCGCCATCTTAAGTTCATAGCCAAGTCCAAGAGTTAGTACCATTAGCATCATCATTCCTCCACCGGCACCAACAAAACCACAGATAAAGCCAATCATCGAGCCAAAGATAATCGATTTGATCACTTTACTTTTTGTGGTCATATTCTTCTTATTTTCTTTGACGTGAACTTTAGGTGCAATGATAAATTTAATTCCAAGAATCAAAGTAAAGATAATTGACATGAACCCTAAACTTTCACTTTTTACTAAGGAAGAAACATAGCTCCCTACATATGTAAAAATCAAAACAAACGCTAAAAGGATTAGACCGTTTTTTACATCTAAATTCTTGTTTTTTGCATAGGTAATACTAGAAACTGCGCTTGCTAAAACATCGCTTGCTAAAGCAATTCCAATCGCTTGATAGGCAGGTACACCTAAAAAAGTAACTAGCATTGGAGTAATCACTGCAGCTGCAGAAAGACCGGCTAAACCAGTGCCAAGTCCAGCGCCAAGAGAAGCTAATAAACACACTAAAATTTCAATAAATAATTCCATCTAATCATTCACCTACTAGTAAAATAGTATAATGGAAATCAATTTTTTATTCAAACTTAATGAAAACGAAACTATGCAAAAAGTAAGAAAACTAAGATTAATTATTATTATTTAAGTTTTTTTGACAAATTAAGTGAAAGTGTTTAAGGCTGTCTTCTTTTAGATACTAATTTATTTCTTTAAATAATAACTGATGAATGATAAAATATCATTCGAGGAAATAATCATGGATTCTTATTTTTCTAGAACTTCGCTTCTTCTTGGTGAAGAAGCTCTTGATAAACTCTCTAAAAAGAAGATTATCATCTTTGGTCTTGGAGGAGTTGGAGGATATTGCGTCGAAGCTTTAGTCCGTTCAGGAATAAAGAGTTTTACTCTTGTAGATAATGACGTGGTTAGTTCTTCTAACCTCAATAGGCAAATAATCGCGACTAGAAAAACTATTGGTAGAAAAAAAGTCGAAGCGATGAAAGAAAGAATGTTAGAAATAAATGATGAAGTGGAAGTAAAAGTCCTAGATAAATTTGCTCTAAAAGACAATATCGACGAATTTAATCTAGAAAGTTACGATTATGTGATCGATGCCATCGACACGATAAGTGCGAAGATTGCAATATGTGAAAAATGTGACCAGAATAATATCCCCTTAATTTCATCTATGGGTGCAGGTAATAAGTTAAACCCATCGATGTTTGAAGTTAGCGACATCTATAGTACTTCCGTATGCCCTTTAGCTAAAGTCATGCGAAGAGAATTAAAAAAAAGAGGAGTTAAAAAATTAAAGGTCGTCTATTCTAAAGAAGAAGCGTTAACTCCTAAAACGATTATTAAAAATGAAGAAAGTGGAAAAATTACTCCGGGAAGCGTCAGTTTCATCCCTTCCGTGGTTGGATTAATTATCGCTAGTGAAGTTATCAAAGACTTAATAAAATAGAAAGAAGATAGTTATGGTAGAAAGAGAAGAAAGAACCGACGAATTTGAACAATCGATCACTAGACGTTATCGTTCAAGAATTTGGTCAAGATTTGTAAAAGCCTTAAAAGAATACGATTTAATTAAACCGCATGACAAAATTTGCGTTTGTATTTCCGGTGGAAAAGATTCAATGCTAATGGCTAAACTTTTCTTACAACTAAAAAAGCATTCCGATTTTGACTTTGAAGCCAAATTTGTGGTGATGGATCCAGGATATAGCCAAGTTAATCTAGATTTAATTAAACATAATCTAGAAAGATTAAATATTCCTGCAGAAATTATCCCAACCAACATTTTTGAAATTGCCAACGCTCAAACTAAAAGCCCTTGCTTTCTATGCGCAAAGATGAGAAGAGGAGCTCTTTACAACATCGCTAAAAGATTAGGGTGCAACAAGATTGCTCTTGGTCACCACTATGACGACGTCATTGAAACCACTTTGATGAACATGCTAAATTCTGGATCTTTCCAAACGATGCTTCCTAAACTCCATTCGACTAATTTTGAAGGAATGGAACTAATTAGGCCATTGTATTTTATTAGAGAAAGAGACATTAACGCTTGGAAGAATTATCACGAGTTAACTTTCCTTCAATGCGCTTGTAAGTTTACAGAAGGAATCACTAAAAAAGAAGTGAATTCTCAAAGAGCTGAAACAAAGAAACTAATTAAAAGCCTTCTCTCTTACAATAAGCAAGTCGAACAAAATATTTTTAAAAGTGCAGAAAATGTCAATATCGACAAGATATTGGGATATAAAATCGGGGATAAAAAAGTATTCTATTTAGATGAATACGATAAAAAATCATAAATTTTTCTTATCGTCACTACTTGGCCTAATGAAAAAGCTAAGTAGTTTTTTTATATCTAAAGGACATAGAGGGTATAAATAAGGAATGTCGAAGGTTTTGATATTCACTAAATACAAGAATAAAAGGATTAAACAAATAATATATCCTTCCATTTTGAAAATGGCTACGACTAAAAGAAGGATTAATGATACTAGCTTATTAGACAATGATAATTCATAACTTGGAGTAGCAAACCCACAGATTGAAGAGATGCATACTACTAAGAGCACTTCATTAGAAAAGATTCCTAGTTCAATACTAATTTGACCAAGCACTAAAGCGGAAACTAAGCTGATAGCCCCAACTAGAGGAGTAGGAGTATGAACAACGGCGATTCTAAAAATTTCTAGAATTAAGGTCCCCACAATCATTTCAAAACCTAGTTGTCCATTTGTAGCAGAAGTCCTTAAAGAAAAGTAATTAGAAATGTCATGATCAGTATAAAGGGCTAAAATGGTTGGAGATAAAAACAAGCTCATCACAATGCTAATCACTCTAAGAATTTTTGTAAAGGTACCAATAAGAGGGGTTTGCCTAAATTCTTCCACGTGTTTTAAATGATCCATTAATGAAATTGGAGTGATCAAGGCACTAGAAGAGGTGTCGACAAGAATTAAAACTTTCCCATTCATAATATGAATAGCTCCTACATCTGGCCTTTCGGTATATCTAACTAAAGGATAGATTATTTTTTCTTGATCAAAGATTTTCTCTTCTAAGCTTCGATCAGTCATAATTAAAGAATTAGCTTTGACATTATTAATTCTTCTTTTAAGCTCATCAACTATTTTATCATCTACTTTATCGTTAAGATAAACTAAACAAACGCTAGTCTTTCCATAAGTCGATACGTTAATTATTTCCGTAGTCAAATGGCTTGATTTTATCCTAAGTCTAATTAAACCTATATTAGTATTTAACGATTCATTAAAACCATCGCGCGATCCACGAATCGCCTTTTCTGAATAGGGTTCATCAATACTTCTTACAGGTAGTTTTTTACAATCGACACGAAAAGAATATTCACGATAAAAGATCAAGACTTCCCCATTATAGAAAGCCTCTAAAAGAAGAGAGATATCTTCTTCATATTTCACTTGAGGGGTAGAAATCTTTTCTTGAATAATACTTTTATTATTTATTTCTTTAATGCTTTTAATCGTTTCTAAAACTAAATAAGAATCCACTAAAGTTGTTAAATACACTAAGTCTACGTATTTGTTTAATATTTTCACCCTTCGATAAAAAATATCAAAATTGCTCTTTAAATTAAGAATATTTAATATTTGTTCTTTTCTTGAAATCATTTGTCTTTCGGCTTAAAGAACATTCCACAGATTACTGATATTAAAATTGTAAAACTTAATGTTAATGAGCAATATTTAAAAAGTGATAATAAGATTCCAAGAATCCCTTTTTCTTTTGCTCCTTCTACTCCACCCTTTACTAGAAGATAGCCAAAATTAGTGATTAGTACACTTGCCCCTCCTCCAATATTATTTAATAGCCATTCATATACTCCGATAACCCCTAAAAATGCACCGACAACTACAAAGATTGAAGTGATATGACCTGGAGATAATTTAGTTTTTTCATAGATGATTTGGCCAATTAGACATACTAGCCCAGCAAAAAGAAAACTATAGAGGTATTTCATTTTACCACCTCTAATTCTATCGCGTGAGCGACTACTGGAATGGTTAATTTTTGTTGCACGCTAGTTTGAGAATGTAAAGCTCCCGTTCCCACTAAAAGGACTTTTTTATAATCGCCTTTAATCATCTTTTTAAAAATGTAGCCAAATGATGCTAAAGTGATGCAACCACATCCTGATCCACCCATAAATTTTGTTTTATCGCTAGAGGAGTACACTAGATTTCCCGCATCTAAATGATTGAAAAGAGGATTTTGATCTTTTTCAAATAATTCTCTTAGGATTCTTGTTCCTAAGGTTGATAGGTCTCCAGTTAAAATTAAATCGTAGTCGCTAGAATTTAGCTTTCTATTTTCTAGATGACCTTTAATCGTTTTATAAGCAGCGTAAGCCATTGGACTTCCCATATCGCTGACATCGTCCCACTTGATGTCTTCTACTTTTCCAAATGTTGCGCTGTTAACTCTAATTCTTGATTTTTCATTAGAGACGATACAAGCTCCACATCCAGAAACCGTAATCGTCGTTTGAGCTTTTTTAAAAACTCCATATTCTAGCGGGTAACGGAATTGCCTTTCACTGGTACCATAGTTACTACTTGAAAAGCATAATACATTGTCACAATATGAACTGGAGACAAATACGCTAGCTAAGTTTAAAGATAAAATCATCGTTGAACAAGCAGAATATAATCCGATAAAAGAAAGAGGAAGATCCTTTGCTACTAGATTAGAAATAGCTATTTGATTAGATAGATCTCCTCCTAGCATAAGAGAGATATTATCTACAGGCATCTTAGCTTTTTTTAGTAGAATTTCTATGGCCTTTTCGATCATTTCTTTTTCGCCTAGTTCAAAAGACTTTTGATTTGCTCTTTCATGAGAAAAGCTATAATCAAAGTATTCTCCAAGAGGTCCTTCTTTTTCTTTTGGCCCAGAAACTGAAGAGCACGCTTTGATAAAAACATTGTTAAAGGAAATGGTCAATGGCTTCATGAAACTACCCCCATCAATAATAGAAGGTAATATCCTACAGCGCATAAGAAACTAGAGACGATTCCATAGATTATTACCGAACCAGCAAGAGAAAAAATTCTTGATCCAATTCCATAGATTGGCCCTTCACTTCTTCCTTCAAGCGAAGCGCTGACCATCGAATTAGAGAAACCGCTGATGGGAATAAATAATCCCGCACCAAAGATTTGGCCAAGATTATTATATAATCCTAAAGAAGTTAAAGTAGCCACGATAAAAACAATAGTGATGCTACTTAAAGAAAAAGCCATCTGGATGTCTAATCCTAAACTTAAGGAATAAATATCGACTAATCCTTGCGACAAAATTCCTAAAATGCCTCCACCCAAAAAAGATAAAAAGCCGTCTTTATAAATATTATTTTTTATTTGATTCTTTTTAACAATTTCATAAAAAGTATCTCTATCCATAATCCACCTCAAAATTATTGTTTTCAGATTATGAATAAATATACTTAAATCATCATCTCTTTTAATTTAGCTAAAGTTTTAGTTTCAATTCTACTCACTTGAACTTGAGACATGTTTAACCTTTGGCTCACTTCTTGTTGCGTAAATCCATAAAAATATCTTAGTTCTATTACTAATCTTTCCTTTTTATCTAAATTTTCTAATGCCAAATTTAATTCCACTTTATTTTCTAAAGGTAAGGCGTTATCACTTATTAGATCAAGCCTACTAGTGTCTTCAGAAATCTCTTCATCTAAATAGCCGACATTTAAAGATGAAGATAAACTTTCAATTACATCCTCTAAAGGGACATTAAGTAAAGAAGCAATTTCTTCTACTTGTGGTGATCGATTGAACTTTTTTTCAAGTAGATCGTTTGCTTGTATTATTTTTTTATGGAGATCTTGATTTCTTCTTGATACTTTAATCAAATTTAAATTCTTAAAGTATTTTTTTATTTCTCCTAAAATAAGAGGAACAGCGTAAGTTGAAAACATCGTATCATAAGATAAGTCAAAATTATAAATAGCTAGGACTAGTCCATATTTTGCACACATTACTAACTCTTCATAGTCTTTAGTCTTATGAACGTATTTTTTTAGTAAAGAATACACTAAGGGTTCATTTTTTAAATAGAATTCATTAAAAGCATTTTGATCTTTCTCTTTTATTTTCTTTAAGAGAAAATAATCTCTAGACTCTTTGTTCATCGCTAATTCTATTTAATGAATACTTTTTTCTAATAACTAATTTAACGCCCATACCTTCGACGGAAGAAATGGAAAATGAATCGCTTAAAGTGTCAATGATAGTTAACCCCATACCCGCTCGTTCAAGATCTGGGCGAGTAGTATAATGAGGGGTTCTTGCTTCCTCTAAATTTTTAATCCCTACTCCGTAATCTCTAACGACAATTTCCACTTCGTTATCGTATATTGTCGCCTTAAGATATACGTCTTTTGAAGCGTCGAATTGATAGCCGTGAATTATCGCGTTAGATACGGCTTCTGACACGATAGTTTTATATTCTCCTATTTCTTCATAAGTAGGATTAATTGGGCTAATGAAAGCTACAATAGCTTGCCTTGCTAAAAGTTCATTGCTAATCGATGCTTTAAACTTTAATTCCATTGAATTGCTCATTGATTAATCTTCTCCTCCTTCATAAATGCTTTGATAGAACTATATTCTTTCATAATCTGGAATAGTCCAGAAATTGATATGATTTTTCTTGAGTAAGGATTTAGTCCCACAAGTCCCATCACTCCTCTAATCTTTTCAATTTCATTGTATCTTCCAAGGATTAGTCCAATTCCAGCGGAATCTAAAAAGGTGAGATCCTTCAAGTCCCATATCATGTAACGAGGCCCAAGCGTTCTCATGATTTGATGGATCTTCTCTTTATACAGCATTGTTTTTGACGAATCTAATTCCCCTGAAATTTTAATGATAATTCCATCTTCAAAGGAGGTGATTTTTATCTTGCTTTCCATTTTCTTTCCTCCATGGTAATATGATACAATTTTTCATTTGAGAAACTTGTCGAATCAAATTCTAACAATAACTATTTTTTTAATAAAAAAAGTGGGATTACTCCCACAAAATATAAATAAAAATCATTAGGCTAAATTCTTTAAATATCATTCAACATTTACCTATATAAAATCTTCAATTCTATTTCCATTAACGCTATATCTATGATAGTAATTCTTCCTAGTAGCCTAGAATTATTATGAAAAAATAATTTTTAAGTTATTTAGAAATACTTTCCCATATGATATTTTCTCTACTTCTTCACTAGCAAAAACATCAAATGTATAAGTTCTTAAAGAAGGAGTTGTTATTTTTAAAGTTCCGATAATATCATCTTCTTTGATCGGAGCTTCAATTAGAGGAATTTCTACTTCGATTTTTAAGTCGTCGATCTTTTCATCTTTATTCATAATCACTTTGATATCTTGCTTGACTTTTATTCCAATTTCCTTAGTTAAAGAATTTCTAATTTGACAAGAAGAAATGATTTGTTCAGCATTAAAAACTATTTCAGATTTTAATAAAGAAAAGCCATAATCTAATAATTTGCAAGTATCTTGAGATCTCTTCTTAATGGTTTCTTCTTTCATCACTACACTAATTAAACGAACGCCATTTCTTTTAGCCGTCGCGCAAAGATTATATCCAGCATCATTAGTAAATCCAGTTTTTAATCCATCTAGACCTTCGTAATGGCCTAATAATTTATTGGTATTTACAAGCCAAAAAGGAGATGAGGAGCTCTCTCTAATATAGGCTTCCTTTAAAGAAGAATACTTTAATACAACATCTTCATATTTTAACAATTCACAAGCAACAAGTCCCATGTCATAAGGACAAGTATAATGTTCTTTATCATCAAATCCGGTCGCATTTTTAAAAGAAGTATTTTTCATACCTAATTCTTGAGCTCTCTTATTCATTTTACTAACAAAAGCATCATTTGAACCTTCAAGATATTCACCAAGACAAACGATCGCATCATTTGCCGAATTGATTGCCACCGCTTTAAAGAGATCTTCTAATTTCATTTTCTCTTGAGGTTCAAGAAAGATTTGGGTTCCACCCATACTAGAGGCATATTCTGAACATACTACTTCATCTTCAAAATGAATTTTCCCTTTTTCAATAGATTCTAAAACTAATAACATCCCCATCATTTTTGTCATCGATGCTGGATAAAGTTTTTCTTTAGAATTTGATTCACAAATTACCTTTTTTGATTTTGGTTCAATTAATACATAATAAGGACTATTTAATTCTAGAGATGGCTCCGCAGAGACATTTGTAGGTAATGGAGAGAATATTAAAAGAAAAAGAATAGCGATAATATTTACTAAAAAGAAGTGTTTCATTTATTTAATTCTCCTCACTTAATAAATATTGATAATTTAAATAAAATATGACTATTAGTATGTTTATTTAAGTCAAAAATAAAAAGTACCAATTTAATAGGTATGTTATTTAAAAAAATCCAATGTACAAAATAGTAAATACTACTTATTAGATTAACTTTATTTTTTATTTTTTTCTAGATAAAAATTCTTTTCTTTTTCTATCTCGCTTCTTAATTCTGATTCTGTTGGCAAATACAATTTATATTTTGAAGCAAAGAGTTGTTCGTTACCTTTCAAGATAGAATATTTGGCTATGTCTTCATCCGTATCTGAGCAAAGTACAATACCTAGTGTTGGATTATCATCAGAGGCTTTCTTCAATTCATCATACATTCTAATATACATATCCATTTGTCCAACATCTTGGTGAGTAATCTTTGATGTTTTCAAATCAATAAGTACAAAGCATTTAAGAATATAATTATAGAACACCAAATCAATGAAATAATCTTCTTTTTCGGTATGAATTCTTTGTTGCCTTGCGACAAAAGCATATCCTTTGCCTAACTCCATAAGAAATTTTTGTAAGTGACTTATAATAGCTTTTTCAACATCACTTTCAAGATATGTATTATTTTCACTCAGACCTAAAAATTCTAATATCATAGGATCCTTAATGTAATCAAGTTTGCTTTGTTGATTAATCCTATTTAATTCCACCATCTCATTATGAACACGCTCTTTTACTAAAGAGGATACCATTCTATTATAATATTGCGACGATATATTTCTTTGTAAAGTTCTAACACTCCAAGCTTCTTTTACTGCTTCGGAAGCATACCAATTTCTTGCTTCAACATCAGATACTTGTAGCAATTTTACATAGTGTGTCCAGCTTAATAAAGAATTTGCATTCACTGATTGCAAAATGTTTGGAAATGAATTGTAAAAATCAATAAAGTAGTAGATGTTTCTTGTTTCAAAACCCGATCCATATTTTTGGGTTAGTTTCTGTGATAATTCTTTTATTACCGCCTTACCATAATCATCTTTTCTATTTGTTAATTCGGTTTCAACAATTCGTTTTCCTATTAGCCAATTTCTTTGTATTAATATGTAATTAACCGTTTTATTTGCTAATGAATAAGATGAATCAATTACATTAACAATGTCATCAAATAAATCGGTAGTTTTGACTGATTCAATATTTAACAAGTTTGTTTCTTCTTCCATCTCAATTCCATATTTTCCGCAAACTATTTTTAGTTTTTCCATAAATCTATAACTAGGTTTAAATATACCTCTTTCAATTCTGCTTAAAGTCGTATAATCAACACCTAACTCTTTAGAAAAATCAACTTGAGTCATCTTTAGTTGCTTTCTAATATTTTTTACTTTAGTACAGATATCCATATGTTCACCTCTAAAATAATATAGCATAAATGCCATATTATTTCAATAATTTTCTATACTCTAATTTTGTATATCTGATATATTTTCCAAGATTCACTAACAATTACAATTAACATAACTTAGTATGCTCTTCTTATCGAAGAAGCTAGCGAATATGCACTATATATTAAATCCAAAATGTGAAACTAGAAAAATTGATATTATTCTTTATTTCAATTTTTTCAAGCTATCATTAGTCACCTAAATGGCACTTTAATTATTATTTAGTATAAATTAGGCTATTACTTCGTAAATAATTGGGTTAACTTCAACCTTTTCATTAGAAAATTTAAATGAATTCTTCACTTCTTCTAATAAAGATGAGTAATCTTCTTTATTTGTGTATATCGTACAAAGAACGTCGTTCTTTTTGACAAAAGAGCCAACTTTTTTATTTAGAACTATTCCACTTGTTGGATCGATTACATCTTCTTTTGTCGCCCTTCCAGCGCCAAGTTTCATCGCCGCTTCACCAATTTCTAATGCGTTGATTTCTTTGATGTAGCCTTCATTAGAACTTAATACATCAACGATATATTTTGCTTTTTCAAATTTTTCTGGATGATAAATGTAGCTATCGTCTCCTCCTTGAGCTTTAACTAGTTGAGCAAGTTTAGCTAATCCTTCTTTACTTTCAATTTTAGAAGCTATTAATTTTTCTCCTTCTTCCATAGTTGAAACTACTTTTGCTTGCATTAACATAATTGCTCCCGCTTTTGTACATAGTTCTACTAGATCGCTTGGTCCATGTCCATTTAATGTATTAATTGCTTCTATCACTTCTAAGTTGTTACCGATAGCTAAACCTAAAGGTTCATTCATATCAGTGATTATCGCTCTAGTATCACGTTTTAATTCATCGCCAATATCAACCATAGTATGAGCAAGTTCTCTAGCTTGATCTAAAGTTTTCATAAATGCGCCTGAACCAAATTTAACATCTAAAAGAATAGTATCAGAACCTGAAGCAAGTTTTTTTGACATAATTGAAGAACTAATTAAAGGAATTGATTCTACTGTACCAGTGACATCACGTAAGGCATATAGCTTTTTATCCGCAGGAACTAAACTCCCAGTTTGTCCAACAATAGCAATTCCAATATCGTTGACTTGCTTAATAAAATCTTCTTTAGAGATATTGATACTAACTCCTGGAATTGATTCTAACTTATCTAAAGTTCCTCCAGTATGGCCTAGTCCTCTTCCAGACATCTTAGCAAGTTTTGCTCCACATGCACTGACTAAAGGCCCTAAAACTAAAGAGGTTTTATCGCCTACTCCACCAGTAGAGTGCTTATCAACTTTAATTCCTTTAATTTGAGATAAATCGATAGTATCTCCTGAATGTAACATCGCATCAGTTAATTGGCCAATTTCCTTCTTATTCATTCCTTGAAATACGATAGCCATAGCTAAGCTAGAGGCTTGATAATCAGGGATTTGACCATTTGTAAATCCATTAACAAAGAAATCTATCTCTTCTTTTGTTAGGGATTCACCCATTCTTTTTTTTACAATTATATCTACCATTCTCATAACTAAAACTATCCTCCAAGATCAAATAGAATATATAATAATTATATGGATTCTGTTATGTAAATTCAAGGCTTGTTATTTAGTATAGTATATATACGATAATAGATAATTAATTGAAACAAAGTAAATAAAATAGCCTTTTTCTTGTTAATAGTTGTCCATTTATATTTCTTTTGCTTTTTTTTAAGATAAGCGATTATTTATTTTTTTCTTTATCCTCAATTATTCTTTTTAATATTTGAACAGCATTACTTGATGCTCCTTTTCTTAAATTATCTGATACTACATAAAGAAGAAGCCCGTTTTTGTTTCCAAAGGTTTTCCTAATCCTACCAACATAAACTAAATCGTTTCCTAGGGCTTTTTCACCTAGAGGATAAATGTGATTATCTAGATCATCTAATACTTTTATTCCAATAGTATTACTAAGTATTTCATATACTTTATCGATATCAACTTCCTTTTTAAATTCACAATAAAGAGTAACTGCATGAGTTCTAATTATTGGAACTCTTACGCATGTAGAACTTACTAGAAGATCGGGTTTATTTAGAATCTTCCTAGTTTCTTGAATCATTTTAATCTCTTCTTTTGTGTAATTAACAATCGATGGCTCATCAATTTCTGGAATTAAGTTCTTAGTTAAATCGTAAGGAAGAATATTAGGATTTAATCCATTTCTACATCTAGAAAAGTCACTAACTAGCTTTTGTCCTCCCCCTGAAACTGATTGATAAGTTGAATATACAACTTTTTTTAAATCAAATTCATCATCCAAAGGCTTTAACACCATCACGCATTGGATGGTAGAACAATTAGGATTAGCGATAATTTTTGAAAATTTCTTATAGTCTTCAAAATTAATTTCAGGAACGATTAAAGCGCAGCTTGGATTCATTCTAAAATAAGAAGAATTATCTATCACAATAGAATTTTTCGCTGCGAGAGGGGCGTAAATTCTAGATATTTTACTTCCTGCTGAAAACAAGACAAAATCTAAATCATCAAAAGAATTAGCGTTTAATGATTTTACTTCTATTTCTTCATTATTAAATATTAATTTCTTTCCTTCACTTTTTTTAGAAGCAAAAAGTTTTAAATAAAGATCTAATTTATATTCTTCAATAACCTTAATAAATTCTCTACCAACTAATCCAGTAGCCCCGACTATCCCTAGACGATACTTTTTCATATATTCTCCAAATCTATTAGTCTAAATAAAGATATGAAAATTAATGAATTTTTATTATCAAATAAAAAGTAGTAAATGTTATTAAGAAATTAAAAAATACGTCGATGTGACGTATTTAAGTATTATTATAAAGATTATTTTAACCAAAAATAGATAAGAACAATCGCTAAAGTAAAGGCAAGAATAATAATTAATAATTTTGGTAGAAAAGCTTTATAGGCAGATTTTATTAAAGCCCATCGATCTTTTTTATCAACGTTACTACTTGCTTCTTTTTTCTTTTTGTCATGCCATTTAAAGCCATCGACGTCCATATTGTAAATAGTGTGGCCATCGTCATAATATTCTTTTTTAGTCTTTTTCTTCATCTTTTTTTGATTCTTCTTTTAGTGGCAAATCTTGAAGTTTCTTTTGTTCTTCTAATTCCTTATTTTTCATTAGCATATATTCATCGTAAAGATGGCAAGCGACGTAGTGATCGTCTTTGTAATGAATAAATTTTGGACATTCAACTTTACACACTTCCATACACTTTGAACATCTAGTGTGGAATTTACATCCTGATGGAGGATTTGCAGGAGAAGGAATATCTCCTTCTAGAATAATTCGATTCATCTTTTCGTCAGGATCAGGAACAGGAACTGCGGAGAATAACGCTTGAGTATATGGGTGAAGAGGTTCACTAAATATTTCTTTAGTGTTACCAATTTCCATCATATTTCCTAGATACATAACTGCAATTTTATCAGTAATATATTTGACAACTGATAAATCGTGAGAAATAAAGATGTAAGTTAACCCCATCTCCTTTTGAAGTTCCTTTAATAAATTGATGATTTGAGCTTGAATAGAAACATCTAAAGCACTAACTGGCTCATCGCATATCACTAATTTTGGATTAACAGCAAGAGCTCTAGCAATGCAGATTCTTTGTCTTTGACCTCCAGAAAATTCGTGTGGATAACGATCAAAATATTGTTCTCTTAATCCACATTTTCTCATAATTTCTTTTACGTGCTCACTTACTTTTTCCTTTGGAACGATATGATGAACTTTGACAGCTTCAGAAATAATTTGTCCAACCGTCATTCTTGGAGGAAGAGAAGAATAAGGATCTTGGAAAATAAGTTGCATATCGACTCTCTTCTTACGAAGCTCTTTTGTCTTCATTTTTGCAACATCTTCTCCTTCAAAGAAAACTTTTCCATCCGTTATATCGTATAATCTTAAAATCGTTCTTCCAAGAGTAGTTTTACCACATCCTGACTCGCCGACGATTCCAATAGTTTTTCCTTTTTCAATTCCAAAAGAAATGTCATCCACTGCGTGAAGATAAGCTTTTGGCTTGCCAAAGACATTGGTTTCTAAAGGAAAATATTTTTTTAAGTGTCTCACTTCCAAAATATAATTAGGATTAGGAGGTAAATTTAAATCAAATGAATCTTTATATTCACTTTCTTTTTTCTCGTTAGTCATTATTCCCCCTCCTTTTCATATAGATAGCAAGATACTACATGAGTATCGGTTAACTTAACTTCGCTTGGATACTTATTTGAGCACTTTTTGATGCATTTATTGCATCGGCTCTTAAAAAAGCAAGTATTTGGCATATTGATAGGATTTGGTACTTGTCCAGGAATTGAATATAGAGGCTCATCAGTATTTGAAGTAATTAAAGGTTTACTCTTTTGTAAGCCAATTGTATAAGGATGTTTAGGATCGTGGAATATCTCTCTAACCGTTCCCTTTTCAATTACTTTCCCAGCATACATGACTACTACTTCATCAGCCATTTCAGCAATTACTCCTAAATCGTGAGTGATTAACATAATTGAACATTTAGTTCTTTTTTGAATATTCTTTAATAAATCTAATATCTGGGCTTGAATAGTCACATCTAATGCGGTAGTTGGCTCATCAGCAATAATTAATTTAGGATCTCCAGAAAGGGCCATTGCAATCATTACTCTTTGCCTCATACCTCCACTTAATTCGTGAGGATAAGATTTATATACTCTTTCTGGCATTGAGATACCAACTTGCTTTAGCATCTCTATGCTATGGTTTTTGGCTTCTTCTTTAGTTTTTTCAGGATAGTGAACAAAAGTTACTTCATCAAGTTGATAGCCGACAGTAAATACAGGATTTAAGCTAGTCATTGGCTCTTGGAAAATCATGGTAATATCCTTACCTCTAATCTTATACATTTCTTTTGTTGGCATTTTGACAATATTATAGGCTAATTTATTTTCTTCTTCATCTAGAGATAGATCATCGCTATTAAATCTAATCTCCCCTCCAACTACTTGCCCTTGAGGAGCTTGCACAAGTTGCATGATGCTTAAAGAAGTAACACTTTTACCACACCCTGATTCACCTACTACTCCAATGATCTTATTTTTAGGAATATTAAATGATACTCCATTAACTGATTTTACCGTCCCATTATCGGTAAAGAAGTGAGTTTGTAAGTTATCGATTTCAATTAAGTTATTAGGATCCTTCATCTTAGTAATATAAGCGCTTGGATCGACTTTTTTCTTTTTTTCATTTTCATAATATCGCATTTGTTTGATATTATATTTAATTATTTTTCGGCTTTCTTTAATAGTTAAGTAGCCACTTTTATCTTTTTTCTTAAACATAATAACCACCTACTTCTTTGCCTTTGGGTCCATCGCATCGCGAAGGCCATCTCCAACGAAATTAAATCCTAGAACTGCAAGAACAATCATAAATCCAGCTGGTAACCACATATTCATGTGATACGAAAGAACAACTGGATCGTTTGATGTTGCAATCATAGTTCCCCATGCAGCATAAGGAACTTGAACACCTAGACCTAAATAGCTTAAAGTTGATTCATATAAAATGACGCTTCCTAAACCTAAAGTCATCGAAACGATCAATTGAGGCATAACATTAGGAATTAAATGTTTAAAAATCTTTCTCCAAGTTGGTAATCCCATCACTTCTGTAGCGGTCATATACTCTTGTTCTCTTAAACTCAATATTTGACCTCTAACCATTCTTGCCGTACCACTCCAACCAAAAATGGTAATAATGATCATTAAATAGTAGATTCTCATACTTCCAGGAACATTCCAAGAGTCCAAAACTGCAGAAGCGATAAGAAGGATAGGTAAAGTTGGAATACAATTGAAAATGTCGACGATTCTCATAATAACTTGATCGACCCATTTTCCAAAATATCCAGAAATTCCACCGATAATTACTCCTAAAACAGTTTCAAGAATAACGACGATAAATCCAATCATCAAAGATATTCTGCCTCCATACATAAGTCTAGCAAAGACGTCCATTCCTTTATCGTCAGTTCCAAGAGGATGAATCCAACTTGGTGCAGCTTTATCATTTATCGACTTATGAATTTCTACTTGTTGAATAACTTCAATTTCTACTCCTTCAGGATCAGTATACGTGTAAGGATTTTCAACAATCTCGACAACTGGAGAACGATCTACTTCAGTTTCGTCCCATCCAAATCCAAATTGTTCTCTAGTTTTACTATTATACATAGTAGGTCCTAAGAAAGAGAAAACAAATAAGAATACTATAATAACTAAGCCGACAATTGAAAGTTTTGATCTAAAAAACCTTCTCAAAATAAGTCTTATCGGACTCATTTCTTTATACGTTTCTTTTTCTTCTTCGTTAGTAGAAGTTTCTTCATTTTCTTTTTTTAGATTTGTCACATCAGAATCATCTGTAGATTCAATATTACTAACTTCATTCACGTTTTCAAAAGAAGTAGGCTTTTCATTAGTTTCAATGATTTCAGCGTTATACTCTTTTTCTTCTACTACCTTAACTTCTTTCTTTTTCTCTACTACATTCATTTTTACTTTACTAGTAGGTGATTTCTTTTTTGTAGCCTTTTTTTCTTCCATATTAACACCTACTTTCCAAGTTTAACCCTTGGGTCAACTACTGAATACATAATATCGGAAAATAAAGTTCCAATAACTGTTAAAACCGCTAAAAACATGTTGTATCCCATAACGAATGGAATATCTCCATCTTTCAATGCGTTATAAGCTAATCTACCGATACCATCGATTCCAAATACTTGTTCAGTGATCATCATACCACCGAAAAGTGAAGGCAAAATTCCTGCAAGTAAGGTTACAAGAGGAATCATCGTATTTCTAAAAGCGTGAGTATAGATGACTTTTCTTTCAGATAATCCCTTAGCTCTTGCGGTTCTAATATAATCAGCATTTAAAACTTCTAGAGTGTTTGTTCTTGTATATCTCATTAAGCCACCAATAGAAAGTAATACTGAAACAAAGATAGGTAGAACTAAGTGATGAGCCATATCCCCTAGTTTAGACATAAAGCCAGCAAAGGTATTTGGATAAGTGGCGCTAGCATCAATTAAGCCATTTGATGGGAACCACCCTAAATCTACCGAGAAAATTTTAATGACGATTGCACCAAAGAAATAGGTAGGTAAAGAAATACCTATCATCGTTAGTACGGTAACTATATAGTCTCTTGCAGAATATTGGTGAGTGGCACTAGAGACTCCAAGAGGAATAGCTATCAAAAATTGCAAAATTGTAGCGATTAAAGCGATAGCAAAAGAAACCCACATGTTTTCACTAATAACGCTTGCAACTGATTTTTCATATTTGAATGATAGCCCTAAATTGCCTTTGCAAAGATTTCCAAGCCAATTAAAATATCCTGATACGATTCCTTTAAAGCTCTTATCGCCAATACCATACAATTCTTTAAATGCGTCGACATCAGCTTGAGTAATTGATCCGCTTTGAAGTTGAGAAGCAAATTTGATATCAACGTAATCATTTGGCATCATTCTAACTAGAGTATAAATAATGATAGAAACGCCTAAAAGGACCACAATCGAAATCAATATTCTTTTTAATATATATTTAAACATAATTCCCCAAAAAGGGGTCATTAACCCCTTTTAATCCTTTCTATCTTTCTTTTAAACTTACATTATAAATATCGCTAGTTAATCCTTTGTAAGGTGATAAATCTTTATCAGGTGTTAAAGTATTAACATCAATCTTATTCGTATTATAAGCAAATAAGTCATCTCTTTGATAAGTAGGAAGTTCAACAGCAAGTTCCATAATGACATTTAATGCTTCTTCATAAATTACTTTACGTTCTTTTTCTACTGTCGTTTCTCTTCCTTGATCAATTAAATCAGACAATTTGCCAACTAAATCAAATTCAGTTTGATATTTGCCGCCATTATTCGCTAAGATTTGCTTATATCCCCAGTTTAATACAGAAGTAGCTTTAGAATCTTTATGATATACTTGATACATATCTGGATCGATTGTACTTCCCCAAGCAGCTGCCCAAACAGTTAGTGCACCAGAAGATAATTTCTTCAATGCATTCGCATCGGTAGTAACAGTAACTTGGAATCCACATTTATTTAAGATTTCACTTGCGTGATACATGGCTTGCCAAGCAGGGTGATCAGTTTCTTCACCAGCGATTGTAAAGGTATATTTTAATTGATGAGTACCTTTTTGATAAATTCCGCTGGCATTTTTACTATAGCCAGCACTTTCAACTAAAGAAGTAATAAAATCAATTTGTTGATTGCTAGTCATTTTTGTTCCACTAGTTAAGCCATTATCTTCAACATATTCTTTATAGTATGGATTAACTAAACTTAAATCGCTTGGAACTGTTTGTCCCACTGCAGGATAATAGCTAGTTGATCCTTCTGGATATGCCCAGCTAGCTTTTGACATTGGTCTATAAATTGCTTCTGCGGTATTTTTATAATAAGCGACACATTCTGAAGTATCTATAGCGTGCATTATCGCTTGTCTAACTTCAATATCTGGCACTTTACCAGCATTAATTCCAATATATCCATATCCGGATGTTTGAATTGATTTATTACCAATTCCATCTTTTTTCTTGCTATTTAATTCTGCGATAGTTTCAGGTTTTGCATTTGGTTCAATAAAATCGATTTCTTTATTATATAAAGCATCAGTCATTCTATTTTGTGCAACTACTTGATAACGAATATGTTTGATCTTTGGTTCACCCATTAAGTAATGTGGATTACTTTCATAGTAGATGACACCTTTTGATCTAAAGTCACCAGAAGTAACATTATCAGTTCCTCCAGAAGCTTTTGAAGCTTGATATGGTCCCGCACCTACTGGTACACCAATTTTTTCTGGAGCTTTAACTACGTTATTCATAAATGATTGAGAAGAATATTCAACTCCAAAGTTTTCTTCATAATCAAATTTATTGATGTGTTCTTGATCTGAATAATAATACATAGGAGCCACTGTAAAAGCAAAGTTCCAAATCGCTTTAGGGTCTACTTTATGAATAGTGATTGATAATACTTCGTTTCCACTTTTAACTGAGCCATCGCTATTGTAAGAAGGAGTATCGTAAGTTTTACCCTTTACACTTACAGATCCATTTCTATTAGCGAACTTAATTCCAGAGATATTCTTAAATTCTCTATCGATTGTTGAGAAGTATTGTTCCATCGCTTCATTAACTAAAAAATCAAATAGATTAGTTGCAGTCGCCCAATAAGAAACGATCTCTTCGATATCTCCAGGTAATTTAGCGTCAATTATGGTATTTATCGCTTGATCTTTTGTATAGTTTTTTGAACTTTCTCCTAAAGAATAAGTTAATTCATCAGTTTTCTTATTATATGAAATATATCCTTCATTATATAAGAAAGCCTCTACATCACTAGTTAGTTTGTGATCACTTTGAGTTCCATCTTCCTTAAAGAATTTAATGTCCTCATAAGAATCTACTGAATTAGAATAATCACTATTTAACTCTTCTGTAAATAATTCTTTTGCTTTATTAAAATCAGTAACTACATTTTTATATGTAGAATTGCTATTTGCTAAAGCAGTTAATCTAGTAGTAAAATCTCCAATACCAATGTATGGATCTTTATCTAATATTTCATTTGAAGCAGCAATTAATGCATCGATTCTTGTACGTGATTGAATTTCAAATTTCTTTTTAAATGCATCTTGTTCCTTTTCGCTAGACTCTTGAGTACGATATTCTTTTAATCCGACGATATCAGTTGAATAAATCGTACTAGAGCCACTGTAAACTGGATCTAGATAGACGTATAAATTAAATAAAACATCTTTAATAGTTAATGGTGATCCATTAGAAAACTTTACGTTATTCTTTAGAACAAAATTATAGGTAGTAGTTTGTTCTTCACCGCTTCCCTCAACTCTAGTTTCGTAATCTAATACGACAACCGCTTCTTTTTCTCCATAAGTAACTTTTCCATCTTTATCATTACCTAACATGCTGATTTGAGTTAATCCAGTAACACTAGAATCTGTAGCGGAAGTAGAAAAGAATGGGTTAAATACACCATCAACCTCTTGAGTTGAGAAAATTAATGGGGTTTCACTATTTGAATACCCAGTTGACTTTGAGCCATTACATCCACTTAAAGCAATTGTTGATAATATTGCGGCAGTAAAAATTAATAATTTGTTTTTCTTCATATTCTTCTCCTTACTTAACATTAATATTTATTGTAGATTCTTCAATCGTTGAATTGTCTTTTACTAAATAGAAATTATCATCTATTAATTTATAATCGATTCCCCTATTTTGGACAAAATTCTTTGTCTTATCAGTAACTATAACATCACAATTAAAACTAACATTCTTTATTGTAGAGTTAACTATACTAGAAGCAAATGGACTAACTGTAATTGATGTAGTCTTTGAATAATTAGTATCAACTTCTATAGAACAATCTTCAAAGGTGATATTTTCTATCGTAGAGTTTTCTATTTTTCTAAATAGTCCGCAATAAAGATTAGACCAAGATGTCGAATCATCTACTAGGCTACTAGTTAGATTAGTTGGATCACATTTAATTTTAAAATTATAAATCTTATGTCCATTGCCCTTGATTGATTTATCGATGTAATCGTTAAAGCAAATCTCTTCGCCCTCTAAGTTGATATCATTTAATAAATAAACACCTTTATTCGTAGCTTTTAAAAGTTCTTCTGCAGTAGATATTAGTTTATATTCTCCTTGAATATAATTAACATAAACCTTTACTGATAAATCGCTATCTCCTCCTGGATGAGTGAACGAATTATCCCAAGGATTTCCAAGTTCATCGTAGAATCCAGGTAAGGCAGTATATCCCTTCCTACTATTGGCTTTATTTAAAATATCTTTAAATGTTTCGCCTTCGTCAACTACATAAGAGTAAACAATGACATCTTTACCATTTTCATCTTTAAAACAAATATCGTAAGTGTGTGCTATATCTTTTTTCCAATTTGCATAAAGAGTAACTCCGTCAACGCTCATCTTATCAGTTTCAAAGTTCCATCTATCTTGGTATGTAACATTATCTCCATCTACAATTTTTGTTTTATACCAACCTTCAATAGTATATCCTACTTTCTTTATATCGCCCTCATTAAGCACATTTGGATCAGCGATATATGTTGTAGAATTTTCATCTTTTAAAGTATATGAATACATTATTCTTTCTGTATTATTTTGGCAAATGCCTCCTTCTAGATAAAATGTAGCCACTCCAGTATACTTTTTAGTGGAACCACTAGAACAAGAAGAAAAACTAACCAAAGATAATAAACTAACAATGAATAATTTAATCTTTCTTTTCATTAAAACTCCTTTCTTTTTTTTATTAAAAATAAAAAACAGTCTTAAATACACATATTATAATACCTTAAAAATAATAATACTATTAAGTATGAAAAAAATGTTGAAAAAAAAGCCAAATAAAAGGGATGAACTCATTCAAGAAGTTCATCAGTTCTCTAAATAAAATTGGGGAACGCTTCGCTTATCAAATTTTGTGGGGTCAAAATAATCCCCCACTTGTTTGATAAGTTTTTTTGCTTTTCAAATTAAAAAGAATATATCATCAATTTTTTCAATAAAGATGAAGAACCAAGACCTATTCCTAAATCAAAAGATAAAATAGATCAAGACAAACTTCCTTATGTAAAGAAAAGAAAATTAAAATAATACATGAACATTATTTATTTTTGGACAAAAGAAAAATGAGGGATGCTACCAATGGAACGTGTCCGTTTTAATCAAACACGTTCATGTGGCTTCCCCCATTTTTTTGATTACTTTTTATTTGGCTGTCCCCTATTTATTTGAGACATTTTCCTCCAGTTTCCCCAATTTTACTTAGAGAACCTTAGTTTTGGTCATGACTTATAACGCCATTAGATTTTACAAAACTGTTTAGTTTATCATTACAAAACTTTAATGCTAAACATAGCGCATAGAATTTTATACATCAGTTTTATCCTGCGAAATCTTCACAGGTAGCAGATCCACTGTTGCTAACTTTATATGCATTATTTGAAATTGAAGTACCAGTTACAGTTAATGTTTTATCACTCAATGTTAATGTGACTGTTTTACCAACACAATTGCTGTCAATTGCTTTTGTAATGATTAATACTAATGTATTAGTACTTGAATCAAATGATCCATTAAAATTGAAATAGTATGAACTACCACCAGCATACATAACACCTTTTATTTCTGGGGTGCCTGATTCAAAGACAAATTTAAGGGAACAAGAATCTCCCCATCCATCGACATATGTGCCAACAAATGTATAACCAGAGAATTTTGATAGAGTTAACACTTCATAAGTCATAGCCTCTTTGTTAACTGAATAATAAATCACTACTTCATTAATTGTAGCCTTTATATTTCCACCACTTATTACATATGTTCCACTGTTTTCACCAAGACTACATACACCATATCCTGTAACCATTAATGTTCCAGATTCACCAGTATATGATCCTTCAAATCCATCTAACACTTGAGTTAATGATGAACCACTAATAGTAAATGTATATTCTTTTCCTGATAAAGTGACTACTAATGTGCTTTCATCACTAAATACATATGTACCATTAAGTGTGCTTCCGCCTATTTTAACTTCTGCTTTACCAAATCCATCAAGAGTTACTGATGATGAAGCCACTCCATCGACTGTTCCAGTGTAGACACCAGATTTACCATCATCTAGGACAAATCCAGTCGCAGAACCGCCAAATTTAGCAATCATATCATCATTTGATGAATAAATACATAATTCACTAGCAAATGTTTTATTTACTGTATCATAGACATCGGCAAATGTAAGTGGATCGCCAGCAAAGTTTGTAAAACTTACATCAAGATAAGCTTTTCCTCCAGTTGGATTTTTTGAATAACTATAGCCATCAATATAAATGTTATAAGTTTTGCTATTAACTATGATTTCAATCAATTTACGATATCCGTTTAGCCAATAAATTGTTTTATGTTCAATTTGGCTACTTCCAATACCTTTTACATAAATCATGAAATCATCATCGCATATATAACTATTTCCTTCAGAATAATCCGCAATTGCAAACACAGTTCCATCAGAAGCTTTTACAAATTGAACGACAGAATTATTATCTAATTTTAATGTACCTGCTTCACTATTCCAATTTGCAAAACTCCATTTACTACTCCATTTTCCAGAAGTAGTAAAATCAGCGCCAAATACAAATGATTGTGAACCAGTTTTACTAGTTGTTTGTTGATAACCATTTCCATCATTATCTGAATTATATCCATAGTAACTTCCAACAAAGTATGGAGCTTCAACCCAAGAAGCGACCAAAATAGTATTATCAGTAATGACATCAGAAGAAGTGAAATCTAATTCTCCATTTTTCCAACCATTAAAGATATATCCGTCTTTTGAAGGAGTAGTTAATGTAGGCTTTTCTCCAGTAGCAATTACTTGGGATTGAATTTCATTACCACCATCAGTGTTAAATGCTACTTGATAGCCAACAACCCATTTTGCAAATAATACAGTATTATTATCTAATTTTGTTTGTGAGTATTTTTCAGTTAATTCTTCATCTTTATACCAACCTTTAAAGACATAATAAGTAGAAGTCTCTTCATCATAAACGTATGAATCCACAGTTGGGTTTGATGGAACATATAACCATGATCCTTTCCAAATCTCAGTAGTCATAGAAGCTTCTACTTCATGACCCATCCAATTATATGAGATTGAAACTTTATTTGGTGTAACAACAACTATTTTTTCTTCGATATTTAAATCAAAATCATAATTGTAAGAAGATATATTAAGAGCATTTAATTTATTCTCATTTTCTTCATATGTAGTATAAGAAATTCTGCTGCTACTATTATATCCAGTATAAACCAATGTTCCAGCTCCAGAAACATAGACTTTATCTTCGCTACCATCAATTGTATAGACACCTACTTTTTCATCAGAAGTAACTAGTTTAGTACCATTATAACCAAATGTACGTACAACAGTTTCTCCTTGTTTAATGACAACAGCTATTTTACTACCAATATCCGAGGCACTTACGACATTTCCATCTAAATCATATGCTTGAACCCCAAATAATACTTCGTTATTAAGTGAATCAATGTACATATTGTATGAATTGCCACCATAAGTCAATGTTACAAATCTATAGTTTCCTGAATCAAAGTTATATCCCTTAACTGCGCTACTATAAATCTGAGTATTGCTATTTAATACATAGATTGTATATTTTGTACTTGTTGTGAAAGTATCACTTTGTGCAACAACAACAATTCCACTTTCTTGATTATAATGCACAACTTTTCCAGAAGATGTTGCAAACTTACCAGTCTCTGAATTATATTCACCTAATACGCCTTCCGTATAATATTTACTATATGATTCATAATATGATGCAATATATCTACCTAAGAAATCTACTACAAGTGTAGTGTCGGCTGATGATTTTACAGATAGTGTACTATCAGTTCCATAAACATCTATACCATTATGACTTCCCATTAATATACACGCATCATTAACATCAAACCATTTAGCATATAATGTGACATCAGAATCTAGCAAAGTGTCATCTGTAACTAGTGATTCATCGGTATAATCTTGATTTTTATACCATCCTACAAAATAGAATCCTGCTTTTTCTGGCGTTGGTAATGTGACATCACCGTTTAAAATGATATCTGGTGATATTTCATTTGCTCCCATTGAATTAAATTGTGCGACATGAGTTGTCAATTCATTACCCATTAATACAATTACTGCCTGGTCAGTTCCACTAGAAGTAGAGCTATCTTTACGATATACAATTGTAATTACATCGCCTTCTAAAACATCAATTACTAGAGTGTCACTTTCTCCTGCTTTTCCACCATGATTAACGCCTATTTTTACATCACTTTCTCCACTAGTTTTATAGAAAGCTAAGTAATCATAACTTGCAGATTCAGAAGAAATATCATATTGCAATACAATTGTTCCAGAACTAGTAGCTGTGATTGTCATATTTGCATAGCTACTATTTACACCTTTATTGTTACTCTTATAAACATTTCCTTCGTTAGTGAATTCATATTCAGTTCCACTAAATGGAGTACTAGTTATAGAAGTGCCATTTGCCTTTACATTAACTGTAAATGTTGCTGTTGAAATTGCTGGAGCGGCCTTTGAAGTAATAACATTTTCATCGAGAGCATCACAATCTAAACACTTTGAATGTAACTCTAAAGTTCCATTATTATTTATGACTGTGAAGTCTGACATAGTATGACCAGTTGCATCAATAGATACTACTTTTGTTTGAGCTTTAAATGCACTATTTTCAAATGAAGCACTTGTATATGTTTCTTCTCCTTCATC
>CAMEOO010000010.1 GCA_945929875.1 uncultured Caryophanales bacterium | reverse complement strand
TCAACACCTACACCATCATTTCCAGGTTCGCCAGTATCTCCTTTTTCACCTTGAATACCTTGTTCTCCTTGAGGACCTACTGGACCTTGTTTACCAGCACATCCTACTAATGAAAACACTAAAAATATAAATATAAATATATTTAAAAACTTACCTTTCATATTATTTACCTCCAATAATGAGTAATCTTGTTAATTGATTATACCATACATTGGGCTTAAAAATACAAAAATGCCACAAAAAGTGGCAAATTTATAATAGTATTAAATTATTCCATATCATCAGCTTCATCTATTTGCATACTTTCCCGTTTTTCGACAATAACACTATAAATCTTTCGAATAAAATTTTAGAGTTTTAAATTTTAATATTATAAAATCCTGAAGTGAAAAGTTAAATTCAGTTTCCAAAAAAATTTAATGAACATTCTAAAAAAGCAACTAGATTGCTCTAAGTTGCTTTTTAATTATATTTATCTATATCTTCTTTTACATTGGAATATAAGATACTGAAGCAGATAAACTCATCATGATAAAGATCATAACAGTTAGAAGAGCTCCTAAGTATACATTTCCACTCTTCTTATAAGCGAAGCGATTGATGATAGGTAGAACAAACATCATTGGGATAATACCAAATACCATATTGATGTATAACCACATTTCACTAGTGTCTTTTGGTGAATAGTATCCATAGAATACCGTGCCAGTTTTAAAGTAGCAAACGTAATTGATGACGATGATAAATGCTAGTCCTATCGAATTAAATATCGCTGAAGCGATATATGTTTTAGTTTCGCTCCATCCTTCAGTTGCAACAGATAAATTGACTCTGACTGAATTTGATAAATAGAAAATAAAGAAAGGAATTAAATAAATTAACCAGGTGACGATATATCTAGGTTGAAGTGGTGCAGCGCTAATTAACATAAATCTGAAATCTTGATGGAAGATTGCATACATCAAATGATCTAAGCCATAGAATACTAAGAATAAACCAATTACTAAGCCTAATGTTAATAATAAGTCTTTCCAGTTGATCTTCATTTGTTTAAATCTATACCAAGAAATGTATTCTGGGTGATTTGTTAATTTATAGACTAAGTTTTCAATAGCTTTAACTCCAAAGACTAGGATAAAGCCGATTGTTCCATTTACTACCGCCCATAACATAACTGCATTCATCATTCTTGCTGGGAAGAAGAAGGTGTAGGTATTGCCTGCAGCATCTGGAAATAATTCCATCGATAATCTAGCAAGAGGAATGTAATCTAAACAAGCGATTATCGCTGATAAAGCAGTTACGCTCCAGAAGACTACCTTGTCGATGAATCTCTTCTTTGCTAGTTTTGAAGGATCGTTTGTTGGAAGTGTTCCATATTTAACTTTTTGTTCAAATTCATAATTTGCTGAAACTTCTCTAGCTACTTTGAAGCTCTTGAATAGAGGAACTGTATCGATAAGTAAGCTCATTAGTGAGATGATGAATACGAATGCGCCAACTAAAGCGATGCCATTTGATCCTTCTTTAAACATCCATGTGTGGTTTGAATCGCTTAAATTAGTGTTTAAATTTAAAGTTCTTCTAAAGAAATTGATCGTATTTGAAATTGATAAAGTGTCATACATTTCAAAGCAGTGATTGGTTTGTTCGCGGTGAACTACTCTGTAAGTTCCATCACTCATACTGCCATATTCGTAATCGATGATCGCTTCACCAATACCAAGATCTTTTCCATTGATTTCATTGACGAAACGTTTTGCGACTAATTCAAATGAACTAACATCGCTTTGATAACGGAATGCACCTTCATCATAGTAAGCATAGCTCATAGCAGCGTTACATCTTAAACTCTTAAAGCGATTAGCTAAAGAGTTCTTAATATATCCAGATAGATATACAGCTTTAATGATAGATTCTTCATAAGAATTGCCAGCGAAATCTTGAGCAAGTTGACCGACGTTTCCTCCACCCGCAGAGTGGCCGACAGCGCCAAAGTTTTCGCGGTCGATATAAGTAAATTCGTCGGTATTATTGAAGACGTATTGAACTAGATAATCAAGTCCATTAGCTCCAACTGTTGCGGAAACTTGTTCTTTTTCTCCAGTTTCAGTTTCTGTGTAACCAGCATAAGTAGTAGATCCTTGACATCCTGGGTCAATAACAAATACTACCGCGCCTCTTCTTGATAATTCAATTGCATATTGAGCCATAGTTGCTTTAGTTCTTGTAAAGCCAGGCATTACAAAGATAACTGGAAGAGGATTTGATTGAGTTGCATTCTTTGGTTTAAATTCAGTAACTCCATAAGTTAAGCAATCATTTTCAATGACGTAGTTCTTGCCATTTAATTTATTAGCTTCCCCCGCGTTATATTGTTCAGTCATTTCTTTAGTTAAAGTGAAATCTCTTACTTTTACTGAATAAGAGCTAGTTTCGGCAATATTTGCACTAAATGATCCAGCAATAATTGCTACTAACCCTGCTACAGTTAATACGAAGTTTGCTTTTTTAAAGAATTTCTTTTCTTTTTTCTCTTTTACTTCAATTTTAAATTCTGGATTAGCTACTTCGATAAATCTATCTTCCTTTTTCCATAAGTAAGCAGTTAAATTTAAGATTAAAGAAATAGGTGAAACGATAGAAATAATCGTGTTAACTAAAAATTTTGTTTTTAATTTTCCTTCTAGTTTTTCATCATCTAGATTTCTTCTAATGCAAGAAGAATATAGTGAGTTATATAAAGTGATAGCTGCTAATACTAAGAATAGCCAGTATATAGAGTTTGATAAAGCGAAATAGCATGCTGTTAAAAGAATGTACATGAAACTTGATACATATCCAACTATCGCACTTGCCTTAATTAAATTTTTTCTTGTTCTCATTTTTACCTCCTAGCGGAATGCCTGATTTCCTTCATCAGTTTGTAACCATTTAAATACTTTTATAGCAATTTCTTTATCGGTTAATCTTGAAATATATCTAGATTTACCACTCATATCAATACCGCCGATATGATCTAAAGTAGTAACTCCACCTGTAGAAGTTAAGTTTCCACCCCATCCAAGTAAGATGTCGTTGTAACGATCTTTGCTAACTTGGCTTCCAGAAGTAGCAACATCGCCAACATAAGGGGTAATCTTAATATTATTCAAGTCTTCTTGAGTAGCACCTTGAGTTAATAAGAAGGCTTTTAAATCTTCAACCCAAGCGTTAATCTTTTCTTCGCTTAGTCCTGAAGTAGAGGTTTTAGCATACCATCCAATAGCAATGTAGTATTCAGGAACTGGAATATCCGCTTCATTGAAGAATAGCGGTCTTAAAGTAATGGTTTCTCCTTCAACATAATCTTTTAATATGTCATAGCGAACTAGGCCATCTGGTTCAATATACTTTTCATCAAAATTTTCAGCGGTAATATCCACTGCATTTGGATTGTACCAAGTCCAACCAAAGAATTCGCAATTTACTGGAATTTGAGCGTCAGTTAATGAAGGGGCCAAGATATTTTTAAATTGGTTGACTGTGCCACTTGAAAGGATTTCTCCTTTATATTCAAATACCACATTTACATTTTTTTCTAGACCCTTAGCTAGTGAACAGCCTGATAAGCTGAATAGCATCAAAGGAATAACTAATAGTTTCTTTATTTTCATGATATCCTCCTTATGCGTTAGTTGGAGCTACAAATGTATCCAAGAACATTGAATTATCAGCGTTTGAAGAAATGATGAAATCGTATAGATCTTTTACGATTTGTTTTGTGTCGGTTACTCTAGCGATATATCTAGGTTTTCCACCCATTGTGACATCACCTTGTTTTTCAACAACGGTTACATTACCTTTTGCTGGATCATCGATATTTGATCCTACTCCAAGAAGAATGTCGCAATCTCCATCAGCGTTAATTAATACACCCATTGGTCCAACGTTTGTGTCTGCATCTCCATAACGACGAATTGATACTTTTGCAATGTCTTCGTTACTAACACCTTTTGCTTTTAAGAATTTTACTAGGTTATCTGCAAAAACCTTCATTACTTCTACATCAAGTCCAGAAGTAGCAGATTTTCCATACCAACCGATTACGATTGAATACTCTTTAGAAGAATCTTTAACATCTTCGACATTAAGAGTAGTTTCTTGGTCTCCTGTTCCTGGGTTATCTCCTGGATTTGCACCAGGGTTATTTATACTTTCAGGTACTACGAATGTATTTAAGAACATTGAGTTATCTGCATTTACAGAAATAATGAAATCATATAAATCTTTTACGATTTGTTTAGTGTCAGTTACTCTAGCGATATATCTAGAGGCACCTCCCATGGTAATACCTTCTTGCTTTTCCACTACTTCAACTAAACCAGTGGATGTAATATTTTTACCTACGCCTAATAATAAATCACAATCTCCATCGGCATTAATTAATTCACCCATTGGTCCAACGTTTGTGTCTGCATCTCCATAACGACGAATTGAAACTTTTGCAATATCTTCATCGCTGACACCTTTTGCTTTTAAGAATTTTACTAGGTTATCTGCGAATACTTTCATAACGTCTACATCTAAACCTGATGTAGCGGATTTTCCATACCAACCGATTACGATTGAGTATTCTTTAGTTGGATCTTTTACATCTTCAACACTAATAGTAGTTTGAGTTTCTCCTCCACCTGGATTAGTTTCTACTTTTTTGGTAAATGTAGCAATTACATTTAAATTTGAAGTAACTACAGTAGTTTCTAAATTAAATTCAGTATTATCTTCTAGTTTCCAACCAGCAAATTCATATCCTTCTTTTGTTGGATTATCGATAATATTTGTTACTGTTTCTCCTTCTTTAACTTGAGCGGTTTTATATAGTTCTCCATCAACTAAAAAGCTAACTAAATAAGAATTAACTACAATCGATGAACTTTGATCATCTGAAGGAATGCTTGAAGGAACTTCATTTGGAGAACAAGCAGTTAATCCTCCAACTAATAATAATGAACAAATAACTAATGGAATTCTTCTCTTTTTCATAAATATTTTTACTCCTTTCTATTTATTATTTAAGATTGAATAAGCGACTTCTTTTAAAGTGTTTGCATCTGTTTCACTAATTGAACCATCGCCATTAAAATTTGTTAATCTAACATCGTGGCCAGTTAAGCTTCCCGCATGAACCAAAGCGGATAGATAACTTCCTGCATATGATGGGTGTCGATAATCTGTGTGATAAAGATTGATTTCATTATGTTCTAAGAAAGCTTTAGTGAAGGCTTTACCAACTTGATGAATTTTTAAATTGAGTTCGTTTGAAAGCTTTGTATAGTATTCGTTTACTTTTGCTTCCATTGCAGTAATGACGTTTTTCTTATTTTCCGAATTATCTAAATCAAATCCCCAAGTAGCATATAATCTAACTTCACAATTCTTTTGAGTAGAATCGGATAAATTCTTTAATCCCGTGACACCTTTTTTAAAACTATCGTAATTTTCATAGCTTCTTGTTGATTGCTCTTGTAAGATCAAATAATCGTAATTATTAGTTGAATTTAACTTTGCGTATACTTGACTTCCAAACTCATCATTTTTATCAGCAAATTTTTCTAAGGTATGCGCTCCTTTAGTAATGCTATCGATGGTTATGTCATATCCTAGGTCTCGACAGATATTTTGCGTCAATGAAGGGATATCGTTATAGTAAGTAAAGCTATTTCCAACAAATAGAGCTTTAATTGGTGCGATTACCCAAACGATAGGGCTATCGTTAACCATTCTCCAGTAGGTATTAACTTTAGCTTCACTATCTGAAGGTCGATTTTCTTTATAGTAGTAAATTGAAAATTTTCCTTTGCTTTCCACTTCAGAAGCGTAGCTATAAACTTTTACGTCGTCTTTAAATGAAGTTGAACTAATTTTAACTACGCTAGAAGGAGTGATGAATGAATCTAAGGTCAGCTTATTAAATATTTCATTTCCTAAATAAGTGATTCCTTCATTTATTTCAACTTCTGAAACTTTTCTAGCGATTGAAAACCAAGGAACTTTTTCTTCACTTGAGAAGTCTTTAGTTTCTCCATTTCCTGTAAGAGTTAACTTAAATGTGCCCTTTTCTTCTATTTTATTAATAGTAACGGTGACTGAATTGTCGTTACTTTTTGAAATGTCGTAAGTCTGATTATCAAACCCTTTATTGACACCATCACTTTTATTTGAACATCCACATAGGCAAACTAAACTAAATAAGCTTATAAATAATTTTATCGTTTTTCTCTTCATCATCTAAATCCTATTTACATGAGTTTCTATTGCCATTTCTTTTACCGCTTGAGCAACTTTCTCATGTACTTTCTTATTTGTTGCAGAAGGAATGATATAGTTTTCGTTTAACTCACTTTCATCAACCATACTAGCGATTGCTTTAGAAGCAGCGATCATCATTTCCATGTTGATATCTTTAGCTCTAGCATCTAAGGCGCCTCTAAAGACTCCTGGGAAAACTAAAACGTTATTGATTTGATTAGGATATTGGCTTGATCCTGTACCAATGATTCTTGCTCCTCCAAGTTTTGCTTCTTCAGGAGTAATTTCTGGAACTGGATTAGCAAGAGGGAAGACGATTGGATCTTTTGCCATCGTTTGAATCATCTCTTTAGTTACTAATCTTGGAGCGGAAACTCCAACAAATAGATCTGCGCCTATTAAAGCGTCTTTTAATAATCCTTTAAGGTGTCTCTTATTTGAAATGTGAGATACTTCTTCTTGGGCTGGATTTAAATTTTCCATTCCTTCATAGATGATCCCTTGCTTGTCGCAAAAGATAACATCTTTAGCTCCCAATCTAAGAAGGAATTTACCTATTGAGATTCCAGCCGCTCCAGCGCCATTAATTACGCAAGTAATATCATTAATATTTTTCTTAACAATTTTTAATGCATTTAAAGTCGCGGCACCTACGACAATTGCCGTTCCATGTTGATCGTCATGGAAAACTGGGATATCGCAAGTTTCTTTTAATCTTCTTTCAATTTCAAAACATCTAGGTGCAGAAATATCTTCTAGGTTAATCCCTCCAAAGGAACCACATAAAATTTGAATCGTTCTAACAATTTCATCAGTATCCTTAGTTCTTAAACAAAGTGGGAAGCAATCGACATCTCCAAATGTCTTAAATAATGCAGCTTTACCTTCCATGACTGGCATGCCGGCTTCAGGGCCGATATCACCTAAACCCAAAATTGCCGTTCCATCGGTAATGATGGCTACTGAATTCCACCTTCTTGTTAATTCGTAAGATTTGTTGACATCCTTTTGAATTTCAAGGCAAGCTTGAGCTACTCCTGGAGTATAAGCAAGCATCAACTTTTCATTAGTGTCAACTTCTACTCTCGAACGAGTTTCAAATTTTCCTTTCCACATATAGTGTTGCTTTAATGAATCATCATAAATTGACATATTTAATCCTCTTAACTTACATAAAATAAATAGAAAAAATCTAAAAATAATGTAAGCCCTTTCACACTTTGAGAGTATACTATAAAAAAAATTAATTGTAAACACCATAAAAAAAGCAAATTCTTCCATATTTTTGTAGTTTGAATATAATCAAAAAATGAAATAAAATTTGCTTTATAAAATAGTCAAGATGTTTTTTAACCTTCTAGAGAATAGCTAAGCATGTAATTTAAAAAATCCTGACTGACATCTTTTAAAGGAATATCTTTTCTCCAAGCGATCACAATTTCTAGATCGATAGGATGCTTTAAAGGAATCCCTACAAGGTTAGGTTCCTTTTCGATTAATTGATTAAAAATAAAAGCGCCTAAGTAGTTTCTATTTAATAATTCTTTAATTGTATATAATTGATTAGTTCTAAGTTTGATATTCAAATGAGTATTATTTTTTTCAAACGCTTTTTGAACTAGCGAAGATTGTAAAGCATCTTCTTTCATTAAAACTAAAGGAACATTATCTAAATCAGGAATATCGATTACTTTCTTTTTAGCTAGAGGATGATTCTTATTTACCACGAATAATAAAGTAGTATTTACTACTTTATGGTAGTTTAAAGACTCAGGAAAAGCCTCTTTTTTCTCTTTTACTGTCAATCCTAAAGATATTTCTTGATTAATCATCGCTTCTCGGTTTGCTTTAGAAGCAAGCTCAATTAATTGAAATTCAACATGAGGGTGATCTTTAGTAAACTCATCTAAAATCTTAGGAACAAAGAAGGTTCCAATCATTGGTGGAATACCTATTTTTAAGATTTCTGTCTTTTTAACATACGACATCATATCGTCGTGAACTTTATCGAATTCTTGTAATAATTTTACTGCTTGAACATATAAAAAATGGCCTTCGTCAGTTAGGGTAAGTTGATTGTTGTAACGGATAAATAAAGTTGTGTTAAACTCCTTTTCTAGTTCCTTTATAGCCGTAGATATCGCTGGTTGAGAAACGTACAACTTTTTTGCCGCTTTAGAAATGTTGTTGGATTTGACTACTTCCACAAAGTATTGAAGTTGAATAATTTTCATATAAATTATTATATTCCATAAATTTTAATTATGGAAGCATAGTTTTTTGGTACTGAAAAAGTATATTATTTTTCTTTATTTGAGGTAGATAATAGTCATTTCTACTAAAAGTGAATATTTTCATCAAAATAAAAAATGCTAGATTAGTAGCATTTTGTAAATTACTTAACCATATGTTTTTATTTCCCGTCCAAAGAGAAAAAGTCTTGTCCAACTTTAGCATCATCATCAAGCTCTAATAAGTGATGAGGAGGATAATCGATATTTAATCCTAGTTCTTTAGGTGAACAGCACATTCCAAAGCTTTCTTCTCCTAGGAGGGATCCTTTTTTGATTAGAGTTCCATCCATCATCGTGGTTCCAATTGTAGCCACGACAACTTTCATATTTTCTTTAACGTTTCTTGCCCCACAGACAATGTCTAATACTTCACTACCAACGTCTACTTTTAATAAATGAAGATGGCTAGATTCAGGATGTTCTTCTACGGAAAGAATCTTTCCAACTTTAAATCCACTTTCTTTCACATAATCAATTTTTTCAATATTAAACTTTGCACATTTGTCATTGATAATATCAATCAAAGTATCTGGAGGTAAAACTATTCTTCCTTGAGTTTTAAACTTAATTATCTCTGAAAAATTAAAAATATTAATTCCTACTAGTTTATCATTTGAATAAACTAAGGTGACATCATCTTTAGTCTCACTTCTAGTTGGAAGAAGTTCACTATCTAAATTTACTAGTAACACGTCACCAATTAATTGATAATTATAAAATAAAGTTGCTTTCATAAAATAACCCTTTCATTATTTCTCCACGATAAATCTTTTTATTGGAGTATTTAGTTTCCTAAACCTAGTTTCATATTCAGTTAAAGCATCGTAAAGATCTTGCCCATCATAAGAAAAATCAATTTTCACAATTTTAAAATTTGTTTCTTTTAAATACTCTAACGAATCATTAAATAATCCATCGTTGTCGGTTTTAAAAATTAATCTTCCACCTTCTTTAAGGATATTATAATACTCTTTTAGCATTGAAGGATAAGTAAGCCTTCTTTTATTTTGCCTTTTCTTTGGCCAAGGATCAGAAAAATTTAAAAATATCGTTTGAAATTTATATGAAGATATCTTTTCAAATAAAAAATGAGCATCGACATTGACGAATAATAAGTTTTCTATATTTTCTTCTTGAACTTTTCTTAAAGCGTACGCAAGAGCCATCGATTGCATTTCAATCGCTAAAAAATGGATGGAAGGATATTTTTTGGCCATTTGAATGGCAAAATCGCCTTTTCCTGCGCCAATTTCTAGCACTAAATTATCAAAAGAAAGAAAATCTAACAATTTTTGACTTTCTAATTCATTTTGACTTACTAGATATCTTTCATTATTTTGAAGAACTTCTTCTCCCCAAGGTTTTCTTTTTAATCTCATCTTTTCTTTCCTAATTCATATATTGCACGTGCATAAATTGATTGGCTAGACAAGAAATCTTCTAGGTGAATTTCTTCGTTTGGTTCGTGAATCTTGTCATATCTTCCAGGGAAGGCTGAGCCAAAGGCGATAGTGTTTTTACATTCTTTAGCGTAAGTTCCGCCACCTATTGTCATTATAGGAGTATCGAAATCACCAGTTTCTTCTTGATAGACTTTCAACAAAGTGCTAACTAGTTTACTTTCAGGATCAAATAAAAGTGGTTCTCCTCCTCTTATTTCATCTACATAGCCAACTCCTAGAGAATTTATTTTATCTTTTACTTCGTCTAAAGAAACATTTTCTGGATATCTAAAATTAACGTGAAGAGAAATAGTGTTATCTTCAAAAGAAATCACCCCAACATTATAAGTAGTATTATGTAGATACTTGCTTTCATAATAGACGCCCATCTTTTTTCCGGTAGTTTCTAAATAGAAATCGGCAAGAGAAGCAAGTTTTTGATCTTTATACAAAAATGATAAAAACTTCAAAAGATTTAATCCTGCATTTTGTCCTAGGTGAGGTGTACTTCCATGAGCGGATTTACCATATACTACTATTTCATAGAATGAATCATTTTCTGAAATATTATAGTTGACATTAATTAATGAGAAAAATGAATCAGCTTGTTCTCTAACTCTTGAATCTTTTAATAAAATTGCATGAGCTTCGTCAATTACTGAATTTACCGCAATACCACCTTTTAAAGATACGATACCTGGATAACTCACTTTATATTTATGAAGATATCCTCCAATTCCTTTTTCTCCATAAATTAATGGGAACTCAGCATCTGGTGTAAAGCCATATTTTGGGTAAGGTTTTTTAAGTTTATTAAAGTAGTAATCTAAACATCTACCGCCTTTTTCTTCATTTCCCCCAATAACTAAACTTACTTTAAATTTTTTAATTAAATTATTATCTTTTAAAGCTTTTAAAGCGTAGAATGCCGCCATAGCGGGACCTTTATCATCGCTTGTTCCTCTTCCATACATAACATCATTTTCAATCACTGGATCAAAAGGGTCATGATTCCAGTTTCCCGTTGCAGGAACTACGTCGCAATGAGCATAAACAGAGATTAAATCTCCTTCCCCATAACTGATTTCAGTGCAATAATTGTCACATCTATCGACATTAAATCCTGCTTTTTCTCCAAGAGTAGCAATATAGTCTAAGGCTCTTGTCACTCCTTCTCCAAAAGGCTTTTCTTCGCTAGAAGAAGAGGGATCGTCAACTGAATTAATTCTAATCCACTCTTGAAGAGCTTTAATCGATTCATTTTTATATGGTTTTAATAACTTTTTAAAATCTATATTCATAATTACCTATCTTTCTATAATTACTTATTGTTTGCTATTTCTTTAAATATATATGTAATGAAAATTTCATTGCGAAAAAATATTATCATATAACGACAATTTTTTCATTATTTAATCTAAAATTGGATACAATTTCTTTTATCTATTTTTATATTATTATTTATAAGTATTCTTATAAAATTATTTATTTTTTAAAAAACATTAACTATAATCTTAATGTCATCTTATGGGACCTATATGGCCTAAAAAGAAAGGAAAAATATGAATTCACAACAAAGAATAAGAAAAATTGCGGGAGTAGGAATACTTACCGCCTTAGCAGTGGTATTGCAATTTGTTGCAAACTACATCACCATCGGACAAGTAAATATCAATTTATCTTTAATTCCAATTGTTATAAGCGCGATAATTTATGGTCCTTTCAGCGGAGCCCTTGTTGGAGGAGTAGTCGGTGTCATCGTTTTATTTGCTCCAACTACAGGATTATTTCTTGGCTACAACGCATTAGCTACAATCATCCTTTGCATAGTAAAAACCGCTCTAAGTGGTTTAGTGTCAGGATATCTATTTAAATTATTAAGAAAGATTAATTTATCTTTAGGAATAATCTCTTCTTCAATTATTGTTCCAATAGTAAATACTTTAACATTTGTTATCGGAGTATTAATTTTCTTCTTGCCTCTATATGGAGAAGATTCCAATAACGCAGTCAAAACACTTATATCTACAGTAATTACCATTAATTTTTTAATTGAATTTTTAATATGTGCAATCTTGTCGCCTACTTTAGTCTACCTTGTAAAACTATTAGACAAAAGATTCAATCTCGGAATACAAATTAATACCGAAAAAGAATAAATACAATAATCTATAAGATGACAAAAAATCCCAATGAAAGGATAAAATCTTCATTGGGTTTTTATTTGTTTTTTAAATATATTTGATATAAACCATCTAAAATTAAGGTTGGTTCAAAGATGAAATCTTTATTAATGATATCTTTAATGATGTAACTATTTCCACCTGTTAAAATCTTTGTACATTTATATCCAAGTTCTTTTTCAATTTTCTCACCCATACCTTCAATCATGCAAATCGTTCCATAAGTTGCTCCAGAATTTAAAGAGTCGACCGAATTTTTCCCAATGATTCTTTTTGGAGGAATTAAGGAAACGTCCATTAATTGAGCGGTGCTACTTGTTAAAGATTTCATTCCTATTTTTAAGCCCACGCTGATGGTGCAGCCGATAAACTCTTTATTCTTATCGACTACAAGAATTTTATTGGCCGTTCCTAAATCAGCGATTATTAAAGGAGTGTTATACTTTGCTAAAGCTCCTACTGAATCGGCTACTAAATCTGAACCAAGTTCACTAGGATTATCAATTCTAATTGAAAGGCCGGATTTAATCCCTTTTCCAACAATTTTACATTCTTTCTTGATTAACTTTTCCACTGCATATTTTATAGTAAGAGTTAAAGAAGGAATTACACTAGAAAGGATTGCTCCTTCAAAAGAAGAGGGATCAAAATTCTCTAAGCGAAAGAATGAATTAAAAATTTCATAATATTCATCGCTAGAACGATATAAATCAGTGTGCTTTCTAATCTCTTTTATTAAAGTACCATCTTGATAGATACCTATATATAAATTCGTGTTTCCTAAATCTAATACTAATACCATAACCTTTTTTAATCAATTAAGAGATAATTTTTAGAAAACAAATAGAAGTATCTTTTTAAAGAAGTCTCATCCACATTTGTTTCTAAATAGATCTCATTAAATGAAAGATATAACTTTGTCCTTTCTTTTGTAAATCTATTATCGTAAATAATAATATTTTTCTCTTGTTTTACGTTTTTATTATCTAAAAGTTTTTTTATTAAAAATTCTATATCTATTTTCTTTTGTAAAAATGGTAAGTGTTTATTTAATAAATTCTCTTCTTTTAAAAAATAAATAAATAGTTCTAACTCATTTTTACTTAAGGAATAGTTTTCTGATATGAAGATTAATTTTTTCATATCTATATTTTAGCAAAAATATTTTAAATAATTTGTCAAATTAGATATTTCTTACTTTCTCTACGATGAAAGATATCGCTTCTAAATAATTAACTTCCTTCTTTTCTAAAGTTCTTCGATCCTTTAATTCAACAATTCCTTCACTTGCTCTTTTTCCAACAATTATTTGATAAGGAAGTCCAATCAATTCCCAATCTTTAAATTTAAATCCAGGTTTAGCATTTCGATCATCAAGGACCACTTCCACTTTTTGTTTTTGAAGTTCTTCATGGATTTTATCAGCTAGTTCTTTCATCGTTTCATCTTGGTAAGAGATTGGGATAACTACCACGTGATAAGGAGCGACATTGATAGGCCAGATAATTCCAAAGTCGTCGTGATTTTGTTCAACTATCGCGCTCATCGTTCTAGTTATTCCAATACCATAGCAACCCATTATCATTGGCTTAACTTGCCCATCGTCATCTTGGAAAGAACATTTTAAAGGCGTAGAATATTTTGTTCCAAGTTTAAAGATTTGGCCCACTTCAATTCCTCTTTCAAGTTTTAAAGGTTTTCCACATACTGGGCAAATATCTCCTTCAACACTCTTTCTAAATTGACCTACTTTTCCAACAAAATCACGAGCATAATTGACATTTTTTAAATGATAATTTTTCTTGTTTGCGCCAACGACGAAGTTCTTTAATAAAGTTACCTCTTCATCGACTAAGATTTTTACTCCTTTTATTCCAACAGGGCCTACAAAGCCTTCGACTGAATTTAAAGATAAAATATCATCGTAACTAGCTAAAACTAGTTCATGTTCTGCGATGTTTAAAGCATTCACTACTTTAATTTCATTAACTTCCTTATCTCCTCTAACAAGGACTAAAACTAAGGAGTTATCGCTCAAGTTTTTATAGACTAAGGATTTTACAATTCTATTTGAATCAACATTTAAGAAAGAAGAAACTTCTTCAATGGTTTTTTTATTGACGGTTTCAACTTCTTCTATTTCTTTTTCTTCTTCTTCTTGATTAATTACAGATGGCTTTGATTCCGCTTTTTCTTGATCGGCGGCATAACCGCATTCACAATAACATATATCAGATTCGCCCACATCGCTTAAAGCCATAAATTGGTGAGATCCACTTCCTCCAATTGCTCCAGTATCGGCTAAAACAATTTGATAATTGAGCCCTAAACGAGTAAATATTTTGCAATAAGTATCATACATATTTTGATAAGAGGCATCTAATCCTTCATATGAGGTATCAAAAGAATAAGCATCTTTCATGATGAACTCTCTTCCTCTCATTAAACCAAAACGAGGTCTAAACTCATCGCGGTACTTAGTTTGAATTTGATAGATATTAATAGGTAAATTCTTTTTTGATTTAATTTCATTTCTCACTAAATCAGTAAAGATTTCTTCATGAGTTGGACCAAGGCAAAATTCTCGATCGTGGCGATCTTTGAATCTAATTAATTCTGGTCCATATTTATACCATCTTCCAGATTCTTCCCAAAGTTCTTTTGGTTGCATGGCGCTAGAAAGAATTTCATTAGCCCCGCTTTTATCCATTTCGTCTCTAACGATATCTTCAATTTTTCTTAAAGTTCTAAGTCCAAGCGGCAAATAATTATATACTCCTGCGACTAATTTCCTGATCATCCCCGCACGTAAAAGGAGGATATGACTTGAGATAACTGCTTCATTAGGAGTCTCTTTTAAAGTAGCTATCAGCATTTTACTTGCCTTCATAATATTTTTCCTTTCCTTAAATCGCTATAATTTTACCATATTTTAGGTAATTTAAAAGAATTATCATAAAATAATTTAATTATTTTAATTTTTTTAATCAATTTATTAAAATAACTATGCTAGAATTGTCACTAGGTGGAACGTATGTATTTATTTAAAGTAGAGTTTTCATTAAATATCGGTTCAATTATCGCTTTCTTCGCTGGTATTATTTCTGGAGTTATTTTATTTGTTCTCATCTATTTACTTTGGGCTTTAGTTTATCTAAAGAAGCAAGAAGTAGTTTTAGATGATGTCAATAGCGATGTTTCAGTATCTCAAGTTGAAGAGCAAATTAAAATCAGTCAAACGAAATTTCTTCAAATAAAAAAAGATACCGGTGAAATGAGTTTTGATTCCTTGAAGGATATCTGTTTAGAATTAATGAATAATATCGCTGGTTTATATTATCCAGAAAGTAAGCACCCTTTAAGTGAGTTAACGATTCAAGAATTAATTTTACTCGATCAATATTTAGTGGATAAAATCGATAAATTATTAGGGAAATTCGGTTTAAAAGTATTAAGAAAAGTCAAGATGAGCAAAGTGCTTCAAATTCTCAACATGAAGAAAACTATCGACTCTAGTAGCGTTATTCAAGCAGGAAGAAAGATTGGTAATTTTTCTGGTAAACTTTGGTCATTATTAAACTTTCTCAACCCTTATCAATGGATTAAAAGAGGAGTTATTAATCCTACCATCAATTTGCTAACCAAAAAGATTTGTTTAATTTTAATTGCAACCGTTGGTCAAGAAACTTATCACATCTATTCAAAGCAAGCTTTCCTTGATCCAGTATTAGATAAAGATATCGATAAATTGATTCAAGTAATTGAACAAGAGCAAAATCAAGAAAATGGTAGCCAAGAAGAAGCTACCATCAATAGTAAAAGTAAATCTAAAATTAAAATCTAATCGATATCTAACATTTTTCTAAGTTCATCTTCAGAGATAATTTTAACGCCCAATTCTTGGGCTTTTTTATTTTTAGAACTTCCACTTGTAGTATCGTTAGTGACTAAATAAGAAGTTTTAGAAGTGACGCTTGAAACATTTTTTCCACCGTTTTTTTCTATTAAGTTTTCATATTCTTTTCTTGGTAAAGATAAAGTTCCTGTAATGCAGAAAGAAAATCCTTTAACTAAGCTATTCTCATATATTTCATTTTTGGTTGCTAGCATATTAACCCCTAAGTCTTTTAGTTTTTCAATTAAAGAAATAGTTTCTTCTTTTTCAAGCTCTTTTTTGACATCGCTAGCTTTAATTTCTCCGATTCCATCAATTGAAGATAATTCTTCGATAGTAAGATTTCTAACTTCATCGATAGATTGATGCTTTTTCATAATAATTTTAGCAATTTTAGGGCCAATCCCTTTAATTCCTAAAGCGGCAAGAAGTTTCTCCGCAGGAACTTTTTTACTCTCTTCGATGTTTTTTAAAAGCTTATCGATACTTTTTTCACCAAAGCGATCTAAGGTGATTAATTCTTCTCTTTTATCTTTCAAATAATATAAGTCGATAATTGAATTTAAGTATTTTAAATAATGTAATCTTTCAATAATTTCGTCGCCAAATCCATCGATTTCAAGAACGTGAGTATAGTAAGAAATCTTATCGATTATCCTTCCTGGGCAAGCTTCATTTGGGCAAAATAAGTCGACCTTATCTCCATCTTTTACTAAATGGTGTCCACATTCTGGGCAAGAAGAAGGAATAGATACTTCTAAAGAATTCTGATTTCTTTTTTCTAGATTGACTCCGATTATTTGAGGAATGATTGCCGCGGCTTTTTGAATATAGACAAAGTCATTTTCTCTAACGTCGATTTGCTTTAAAAATTCGACGTTATTTAATGTAGCTCTACTAACTGTCGACCCATCGATAAATACAGGCTCTAGACTAGCTACTGGGGTAATCTTTCCACTTCTTCCTACTTGGAAAGTTATATTTAACACTTTAGTTTCTTGCACTTCTTGATGATACTTATAGGCTTTCGCGTAACGAGGAAACTTTGCAGTACTTCCAAGTTCTTCCCAATATCTTTTTTCATTGAGTTTCATCACTGCGCCATCAATTTCAAAAGGAAGTTTATCTTTGTTTTCTCCTATTTCTTTAATATGTTGTAATAATTCTTCTAAAGAATGGCAAATAAAGTAATCACCTGTTCTAAATCCCATTTCTTTTAATAAGTCTAAATCTTGCGAATGCTTCTTATTTTTAGAGCCCTCTAGCCAATAAGCAAAAAACCAGAGTTTTCTTTTTTTAAACTCTTCAACATCTAATAATTTAATAGTACCTGAAGCTAAATTTCTAGCATTTGCGTATTTTCCATCGACATTTAATCTATTAAATTCTTCTTTAGACATGATGAGTTCACCACGAGCTTCTCCATTAAAAGTAGATTTAATCTTATTAAATTCTTCCATGGTAGAAATATTATTAGTGATATCTTCTCCTACTATTCCATTACCTCGAGTCAACGCTTTTACTACTCTTCCATGAGAAAATCTTATTCCAGCAGAATTTCCATCAAATTTATATTCAAGCACGACTTCAGGACTAGGGCCAGTTACTTCTTCCATCTTTAAATACCATTTAGTAACATCTTCTTCATTATAGGTGTTTTCTAAAGATAGCATTGGATGTTCGTGAGTATTAGAAGAAGAAAAATCGATAAGATCGCTACCCGGAGTAAGAGTTGGAGAATCTTTTCTAATCCATTCTGGATGAAGTCTTTCAATCTCTTCAACTTGCTTTAGCATCATATCAAATTGTTCATCGCTCACTAAAGAAATGTTGGCTTTGTAATATGATTCAGAATAATGAATTAATTGATCTACTAGTTCGTTGTATGTTTTTTGATCCATAGTTTTCCCTTCTAAAAAGTTGAGAATAATCTCAACTATTTCTTTTCTTTGAGAATTTTGATTTTTTTCTCATATTCACTTTTAGTTATTAATCCTAATTTGTAAGAATTTTCAACTTGTTCAATTCGCGCTTTATATCGATCCTCTGGAGTTAAACTTAATGTTGAACGATTTTCAAACGTTGGACTTTTCTTAATCCGATATTGGTTATTTTCATACCAGTTCTCTTCCGCGGATTTATAGGTATTAGATTGCCTAATGTCAAAGGCTTCGGCGAGAATGACATTTTCTTTGGCAATGTGATATTTAATTAAGATTCTTGCATCTAATTCATCAAGAGGTAACAATTGCTTCTTCTTCATGTATCTCTTGCAAGAAGAGTTTCTAACTCTAAAAGAGAAGAATAAATGAAGCAAAATGAAAGTTAACATTCCAAAGAAAAAATAGTAATCGTGTCCGCTGATTCTAAAAAGAGTTAACGCTCTATTTACGTAATGAATAATTTTAGATGGTAAAAAAGATAATGAGCTGATAAATTTAGTGATATAGTTCATTCCTGGGATAGGAAGAAGATAGAAAATATATAATAATTCAAATATACCGGTAAATATTTTTAAATGCAAAAAGCAATAAATAGGGCCAGTAAAAAAATGAAAAAAGGAAAATCCTACTCGGACTTTTTTAACATTTCCTAGACGATCGGCTAAAGATACTTTCATTTTTTCACCCCATTTCATTATATTAATCAATTAGTTTTATGTAAATAAACAAATTATCTATAAATTATTTTGAAAATCTAATATTTCTAAAGAAACTTCTAAATTTCCATTTCGACATCTTATTTCGTCAAGAAACTCCTTTTCTTTTTTAACATCTTTTAAAACGATATTATATTGTAATTTAAACATGCTGCCAAGATTTGTAGATTTAACTTTTGCAAGTTCGTATTTTTTTGTGTATTTTTTTAATACTTCATCAAACACTTCACTATAATTTAAATCTTCTGGAATGGTGATCTTTAATATTTTTTCTTTAGAAGAAGAGTTTTTATCCCAAATAGGAAGTCTTTGAAATATCATTAACATGCTACCTAAAATCAAAACAAATAATACTCCATAAGCAAGATATCCAATTCCAAAAGCAAGCCCTGAAGCCATAGCGATAAAGATGATACAAATCTCTCTTGCGCTTCCTTGAGAAGATCTAAATCTTACTAAAGCAAAGGCTCCTGCAACAGCAACTCCCACGCCAATATTTCCGTTAACAAGAGCGATAACCATTGCTACAGCAGAAGGAATTAACGCAGTAGTTACATAGAAACTTTTGCTAGATTTAGAATTAAAATAGCTCATGAACGCTAAAATAAAGCCGGTTAGTAAAGATACTAACATGCATAAAAGGAAAGATAATACATCTATTCCTCCACTAAATATCGATTGAAATAACTTATCCATTATATACCTCCTGTTTATTTTTTAATGTTTCTTCTTTATATGCTTCTCCATATTTTGAAAATGATGTCTTATAAATTTTATTTGCATTTAAGAATCTAACTAGCCATAAAGGTAAAGCGCTGTCAGTTTTTACTTCCATTAGAACTTTATCTTTTATGATGGGGATTAAAGTTCCTTCTAAAGAAGTATGTAAATTTAAATTTTCTTTTCGATATCTGATATTTTGATCGAAAGTAATTCTTAAGGTAGTATGTTTTTCAAGATATGCACCTCGATCGTAAAGAATTAAAAACGATGGTTTTAGATCTTGATAGAAAGAAATGAAGTATTCGATTTCTTTGGTAATCTGATTCTCATTAGGTTTCTTATTGTGAAGAATAAAATCAAAGGCTTCTTCTTCTTTTATTTTGATTCTTCTTTTAAAAACTACCCCTTCAGATTTCTTTTTTAGTTCTAGAAATACATTTGAAGAAGGATTAGATAATCCATAGCTTCTCAATCTAATTTTCTCTTTGTAAAGAGGTTTATCTAATGAATTTCTAATTAAGCGATTACTAGGTGTATCAAAATATAAACTTTGAATTGTCGTAGGGCCATATTGATCTTCTTCTAAATGTAATAATACAATTTTTATTAATGAATTATATTCTTCATTAGTAAGAAGATATTTATACTCTACTCTTTTAAATACATCTTTACTCATTGCTTTCTCCATCTAATCCTTCAATTTATATTGAAGAATTAGTTAATTTCATCTTATCATTTTTTTTGATAAAAAAATAGTCTTATCCTTTAAGTATTCTTTAAAAAAAATAATTTCCTAGACTAGGAAATTATTATTTTACATTTCTTTTTTCTCTTCTACTTTTTCTTCTTTCTTTTTCTCTTTATTTTTACCAAGAGAAACTAAAGAATAATTTTCTTCGCTAGCTTCTTTTTTCTCAAGTTTAATCTCCCAATGGATTAAAACGGCAAGTCCAGCTCTAAGAGCGATGATAAACGCTAAAACTAGAAGTTCTTGAAGATCTCTAACTAGAACCGTTTTGATAATCTCTGCACCCATCTTAAATTCAAGACCTAGAGCAAGAGATTGACCCAAATCAATTCTAATATTATGATGATTTTTACTAATCAATTTAGAAAAATTAAAAGCTATTGACTTAAACGCTCCAATAATAATTACAATGATACCTATCAATTCTAGAGTGATAACCGCAAAGCTTGCAATATTTTCAAGTATTGATTCATAGCCTTCTAAAAAGCCTTTAAAACTTAATAAAAACATATTTTTTCTCCTACATATATGTATAACTTATTTTTAAAAATTTATCAAGGTAGAAATGTAAAAATGATATTTATATATACATTAAAATTGTCTTAGTGTAAACTTAAAAAAGAAGGTATTATTTATGTGGTTAGCTTTTTCCCTTTTTGCGGCTTTATGCACTTCGTTAACAACGATATTTGCTAAAATTGGCATCAAGAATGTCAATTCTAATTTTGCAACTTGCTTTAGAACGTTAATAGTTATATTTTGTTCGATTGTTGTTTGCTTTTTAACAAATGGATTCTCTAGCTTTAAAGATTTAGATATACACAATTGGGTATTCTTAGTTCTATCAGGACTTGCTACTGGTTGTTCTTGGCTATGCTATTATAAAGCTATCTCGTTAGGAAATATCAATAAAATTGCTCCTATTGATAAATCTAGTTTTATTTTAACTAGCATCCTCTTCATGATTTTCTTTTTTCAAGACACGACTAAAAATGGTGATCCATTAACAATCGTAATGATTATTTTATCAAATATCTTAATGTTAATTGGAACAATACTAATGATTGGTAAAAAGGAAGATACGGAAGAAAAGTCAAAAAAATGGTTAATTTATGCCATTTTATCTGCGGTTTTTGCAAGTCTAGTTTCTTTATTTGTAAAAATGGGATTAAAGGGAATTTCATCAAATCTAGGAACTTTAATAAGAACTATCATCGTTTTTATCTTCTCTAGCTTAATTGTTATTTTTAGAAAAGATTATCAAGGAGTTAATAAGATTAACAAAACTAATTGGTTGTTTTTGATTTTATCAGGTCTTGCCACTGGAGGAGCTTGGCTTTTTGAATATTACTCTTTAAATATGGTTGGTGTAAATCCAATTGCAGTCAATTCCATCGGTAAACTTTCCATTCTATTAACTATGTTATTTTCTTTTATTGTGTTGAAAGAAAAGTTTAATAAAAAGTCAATTATTGGCTTAGCAACATTGACTTTAGGTATCGTTATAATAATTATTTTTAGTCTATAATTGTTATTTTAAAAGAAGTTTGATAATACCACACTGCCATCTTTTAGGAAGAATGTTTAGTAATACTAGTCCGATATTTTGATGTTTTTTATAAATAAGTCTAGGGTGTTTTTTCACTGACTTTTTAAAGATGAATTTTGCCATCCTTTCTGGAGGAAGAGGTTTACCCATGAATTTTTTGACAAATTTTAAAAACTTGCCCGCTTGCTTTTTATATAAAACTGTAGAGTCCACTAAATTTTGAGTACCAGTTAAAGATGAAGAACAAAGAGGGGTTTGAACTGCTCCTGGTCTAAAAGTTATTACTTTTTGTCCAAGTAAATTTAATTCTTGTCTCAAAGCTTGAGCGTAGGTATCTAGTGCCGTCTTAGAAACATTGTAAAGACCATTAAATGGCATTGGATCAAATGAAGCCACCTCGCTAGTTACAATTACTATTCTTCCTTTTTCTTTTAATTGGTTATGAAAAGTGTGATTGACAAGCATCGTACCAGTTAAATTAATATCGATGAGCCTTTTCATTTTATCAAAGTCACTTTCCACTAAACTTGCCATCATATGAACTCCAGCGACATTAACAATATAATCTAGTTGAACATTTTGTGTAATGAGTTCTTCTTTTATCTTCAATAGAAACTCTTTATCCCTTATATCTCCTTTAAAAGATACTAGATTATCTTTTTTATCAATGTCAGATATATCAATTGCATAAACTTGATAGTTATTTTCTAAAAATATATCACTAAGTGCTTTCCCAATTCCTGAACTAGCTCCGGTAATTAATACGTTCATCGTTTTACTCCTAATTTCTATCACTTATAAATTTAACATAAAAAAGGGATGTGATAAACATCCCTCTTCTATTTACTTTGATTTTATAAAATTTCAACACTGCCTAAGGAAACATTTCTCTTAGACAACGCATCAAACAAAATGATGCCGTCTCCTACAATATCAAAGTGAATTGTTTCATCAGTCTTATAGTTAACCGCGCCGAATTTAACGCTGGATAACAAATTTCCACCTAATTCAATTTTAACAGTTGTTTCCATACCTGCTGGAAGAGCTGCGAAGGCTCTACCTTGAATCTTACCTTTTTTATTGATATCTAAGAATTCTGGTCTAATACCTAAAACGACATCTTCACTGTTTAATTGAACATCTTGTTCAGCGTGGAATCTTACTTTGACACCATAGACGTCTAAATCTACTGTTCTTGGGTCTAAAATAACTGCTTTTGACTTAATGAAGTTCATAGTTGGATTACCAACAAAGTCAGCAACGAATAGATTTGCTGGACGATTATAAACCGTAAGAGGTGGATCGTATTGTTGAAGTACACCAGTTTCGATTAAACAAATTCTAGTAGCTAAAGTCATAGCTTCTAATTGATCGTGGGTAACGTAAACAAATGTTGAACCTGTATCTTTATGTAATCTTTTTAATTCGGTTCTCATTTCTCCTCTTAATTTTGCATCGAGGTTAGAAAGAGGTTCATCCATAAATAATACTTTTGGATTAGGGGCTAAAGTACGAGCGATTGCTACACGTTGTTGTTGACCGCCAGAAAGTTCTGCTGGGTAACGATCTTTAAATTGCTCGATTTTTAGCATTTTACATACTTCGTCTACTCTATTTGCGATATCTTCTTTCTTCCATTTTAAATTTTCTAGACCAAAAGCGATATTTTTATAAACCGTCATATGTGGCCATAAAGCATAGTTTTGGAATAAGAATCCAATATCTCTTTTTGCAGGAGATAAGTTGATTCCTTCTTGGGAATCAAAAACTACGGTGTCACCGATAATAATTTTACCTTCAGTAGGGGTTTCAAGACCCGCGATCATACGAAGAGTAGTGGTTTTTCCACATCCTGATGGACCAAGTAGCGTGATGAATTCATTATCTTCAATAACTAGATTTAAATGATCGACACCGACGAAGCTTCCCCATCTTTTTGAAACATTTATTAATTCAATTCTTGGCATTTTTTCTATCCTCCAATTCCTTTATCAATTGATGCGCCTGTTAGTTTATTAACTAAGAAATTCGCGCCGATAACAAACACTACGATTAATAAGTTTATAGCGTTAGCTAATTGTCCTAATCCATTCTTTGTGAAGTATTGTAGTACGTTAGTAATTAAGGTTACTTCACTAGTGACTAGAATAAACAATGTGTATTCCCTCATACAAGAGATAAATGGAAGTAGATATCCACTTATGAAACTTGATTTTTGAATTGGGAATAAGATTCTTGTCATACGTTTATGCCATGGGCAACCAGTAATAACTGCCGCTTCTTCAATTTCTCCAGATACTTGAAGCATCGCATTTGTTCCAGTTCTTGAAGCAAATGGTAAGAACTTAACCATACCGATGATTATACAAATACCAACCGCTGAAGCTTGTTTAGTAGTTGTAGAAATATCTAAGAATGAGAAGGCTGGAATCTTGATTAAACTGTAATAGACCGCTCCAAATGATAGAGCTGGAATTAAGTAAGGAAGGAAAGCAACGCTAGAAACAAAGTTTGCTAGTTTCCCTCTTCTATTTTTACTAACTGCATAACCAATTAGAATACCACATGTACCAGCAATTAAAGCGACGAATACTGCAACGATAATGCTTCTTCCAAATGCTCCCCAAATTGCTGAGTTATGGAATACACCTTGAGTAGATATATTCTTTGAAGCGATGAAAGAGTCAAATTGTTGACTTGACGTCCAATACTTAAGTGTAAGAGTACTTAAGTCACCGCTATTTTCTTCAAGTGATTCTAATACGAACGAAAGAAGTGGAACTATAGAAGTAAAAATAACTAGAATAATTGCAAATACAGCAATAGGCCATTTTGCCTTTTTAAGATCGGTTTTAGTGATTTGGCCTGACTTGCCACTGACGGTAGTAAAGTTTCTTCTACTCTTAGTAAACCAGTTATTTAATGTTAAGATTAAGATTGAGAAAATCATTAAAATTACAGCAACAACATAACCCATTCTCTTAAAGCCAGCTGTTGATAATAACGATCTTAAGGTAATTGAAATTGAAGAGAATCTTAATTTGTCTGGAACAGTGAATGTAGACAATGAGCTTGAAAAGACAAGTAAGATTGTTGAAATCATCGCTGGAGCAACAATTGGAAGAGTAATTCTTCTTAAAATCTTAAATTTGCTTGCTTTTAAGATTGTCGCAGCTTCTTCAAGGTTAGCGTCCATGTTCCTTAAGATACCACCGATTAAAATGTAAGCAAATGGTGCATAGTGCATGCCAAGACATATAGCAGTAGGAATAAGGCCATATATTAACCATTCTGGTGCGCAAATTCCTACTCCACTTGCGGTCATCCATCTAGTCATAGATTGAAGCATACCTACGCCTGGAGATTGTGCACTTGCACTGTTTTTAAAGAAGTTTTCCCAGAACATCGCTAAAGACCAAGAAGGCATGATGTAAGGGAAGATAAATACTGTAGAAATAAATTTTTTGCAAGGGATATTACTTCTTGTAATTAACCAAGCAAATGCTCCACCAAATACAACTGCGATTGTACAAGCTAGTAGAGACATAGCTACCGAATTACCTAATGGTTTCCAGAAAAATGAAAGAGACCAGCTAGCATAATCTTTTGATTTTGGGAATAAAAGCATTGGCCAGTTTAATAAGGTCCAATCGCCCATTGATAAACTAGTACCCCATTCTTCATTAATTAATCTTGTTTCATCTCTAGTTCCTACTTGAAAGGTATTTAAGAATAATTTACCTAATGGAAATAAAACCATTATCGATAAGACAATTGCAAAGACGAAAACGATAATATTAGATGGTTTTGAAAAGAAATTCTTAACAGAATTAAGTGCCTTTCTAACTATGTTTACCTTTTCATCTACTAAAGGATGATCAGGATGTTCAAAATCGTAAATTAATCTACGATGAGAGTCTTCCGCACCTTTAATTCGACACTTCCAAATATAGTCTAGCAATGATAAAACACCAACTGCCACGACTATAACTAATGTCAATATGAATAATCCTGTACCAAGAGGTCTAAGGACAAACATGAAGATAAAAGCTAAAATCAAACTAACTACTAAGCCTAAAGCAGAATATTTTCTTATCTTATTAAAAATATCTTTTTGACTAGAAAGAGACTTGATCAATGCTTCTTTTTGTTTAATTGCTTCTATCATATAAGCTCCTTCCTATAAATAAATTGGAAGGATTAATCGTAATCCTTCCAACTAATTAATCGTTAAATAATTTTATAATTAACTATTTGTTTGCAAACATTGCTTGGATTGAAGTGATCTTTGCAAATTTAACTGTTGCAAGATAATCGAAATCTTCAACTAAAGAAACTTCTTTCCATTTTGTCTTTGTCCAGTCAAATGAGTTAGTAACTACTTTTGCTCCTTCTGTTCCATATGCATCCATTTTTCCTGGATAATAGTAACCATATTGATTACCTTTTGTTCCATCAGCATTTGGAGTAGATGAAGAGTAAGCAGTCTTAGAATAGAATTCTGGTTCTAATAAGTAACGAGCAAATAAGCAAGCAGTATATGGGAATTTTGCATTATTGACGATTTGAGAATCCATTGTATAGAAGTAACCGTTAAATCCGTTGATTTCCCAATCCCATTTAACTGTAGCCATTGCGTTAACTTTATTAGCGTTGTCTCCTTCAGCAATAACTAAATCTTTTAAGATTGGATCTGTATCTTGTCCAGGTACTGCATAGTATTTTCCAGCAGCATCTTTCATCTTAGAATAAGCACCAAAGTAAACATATCCTTCTTTCCAGTCATCTTTTAATTGAGTTTCTTTCATTGCAGTTCCATCAGAAGGGTGAACTCTACTAATATTCTTAACAAATTCAGTTACCCATTGTTCACCAGCAGAAGCATATTTATCACTTGCCCAATCTTTTCCATAATAGTCCTTATATGCTGTTTCAATTCTTGCTTGGTTTTCATCAGCATAACAACTTAGTAAGAAAGACATATTGATTTGTTCTGTAACTGGTGATTGGAATGATACTTTTGCTAAGTGATCAGCATCTGCTTCAGTACCAGCTACTTGCCAAATGTTATACAATTTCTTTCCAGTAACTGTTTCAAAATTAGTGTTTGTCCAGAAAATCTTATTGAAGTGAATACCTTTTAGTGGAGAAATATCATCTTCAGATAATCCTAATTCTGCATAATCGCTTGGAACGAAGTTATGTAGAATACCTGTTTCTTGATAATCAGCAATTGATCTTTCGTCTTGAGTTAATGCAAAGTCAGCAACGTAAGTATTTGCAGCTGGTTCTAATGCAGTTAATAAAGTATAATCTTTGTAACCGTTATTAACGTAAATATTATCTGCAGTTAAGAAATCGTATTTTTCGATTAATTGTTCAACAGCTTTCTTTAACATTGATGTTAAACCTAATACTTTAAATGTATCAGTTGCACCAGTCATTTCTTCTCTAGAAAGTTCAACTAATTCTTCATATGTTCTTGTAGAAGCATATGCAACTTTTTCTGCTGTTTTTGCATTTGCAGCAGGTTTTACTGGTTCAGTTGGAGTAGAATCAGATGGTTTATCTGGTTCACTAGATGGATTATCATTTTTTCCAGAACAACCTACTAAACCAACTAAGGTTGTTGCTAAAACTAATAATGGTAATAATTGTTTTTTCATAATTGCCTCCCAAAAATAATTATTATTTCTAAAAGATTGTTTCTTCCTCAAAACGAATGAATTTCAACCTTTTATACAAGAATTATAAAATGAAACCGCTTTCTTGACAAGACCCAAATGTAAAAAAAGTAAAGAATTTGTCATAATTTGTAAAATTTCTGTAAAGAAAATTTTCTTAAATATATAGAAAAAATCCAACGTGATAATTGACGTTGGACTTTAATTTAACTATTTAGGATTGATAGACTAATCGTTAGCGTGACCCGCTGAATTAAAGACATTCTTTATCTTATCTTCACATAAAGCGGTGACTGCATCCATAGCTGGAGCAATAAATGTTCTTAAATCGAATTTTTCTGGATTTTCAACTAGAGCTTTTCTTAATCCTCCTACGTAAGCGACACGGATATCTGTTCCTACATTGATCTTACACACTGCATGTTTACTTGCTTCAAGAAGCATCGCTTCAGGAATCCCAATAGCTTCAGGCATTTTCCCTCCATAAGAGTTTAAAATCTTTAAAGAAGCTTGAGGAACTGAACTTGCGCCATGAAGTACAAGTGGGAAGTTAGGAAGTCTAGCTTCAATTTCTTCTAGTATATCAAATCTTAGTTGAGGTTTTTGACCAGGTTTAAATTTATAAGCTCCATGAGCGGTACCAATAGCAATTGCTAAAGAGTCGATTCCAGTTTTTGAGACAAATTCAATTACATCGTCAGGATGAGTGAAGTGACCATATTTATCATCGACGCAAACTTCGTCTTCAATTCCTGCGATCGCTCCAAGTTCAGATTCGACGCTGACATTGTGAGAATGAGCGTATTCTACTACTTCTTTTGTTTGACGGATGTTCTCTTCAAATTCGCATGAAGAAGCATCGATCATTACGCTAGTGAAGCCTAAATCTACACATTTTTTACACAACTCTACACTTTTACCATGATCTAAGTGTAAAGCTACTGGGACAGTGATCTCCTTCATCGCGCAATCCATAACTTCCCTTATATAGTTTTCTCCAATAAACTTTAAGGCACCAGAAGAAATAGCGATGATTACTGGTGATTTAGTGTTTTCTGCTGCTTTTAAGACTGCTTTCATCACATCGACGTTGTCAACGTTAAAAGCAGGAATAGCATAATGTCCTTGATAAGCTTTTAAGAACATTTCTTTAGTGTTAACTAATGGCATATTTTTTTCTCCTTCCATATATTAAATGCGCCATGCACTTTTAAAAACTTTAGTTAATTTCTCTTCCACTAGTTCCATCGCACTTTCTTTGGCTGGAACTAAAAAGTTTCTTGGTTCGTAACGATCTTTTATTTCAGTTAACGATTTTCTAAGTCCCCCAACATAGGCGACTCTAAAATCAGTTCCAATGTTAATTTTACAAACTGCCATCGAACTAGCTTTGATTAGAAGTTCTTCTGGAATACCTTGCGTGGAATAGATTTCTCCTCCATAATTATTAAATTTATCGATATATTTTTTTGGAATCGAACTAGATCCATGAAGAACTAAAGGAAAGCCTGGTAACCTTCTTTGAATTTCTTCGATGATGTCAAATTGAAGATCGATTTTCTCTCCTTCTTTAAATTTGACTGTTCCATGACCGGTTCCTACACTTATAGCTAAACTGTCTACGCCAGTTCTTTTAACAAATTCTTCAACAAGTTCTGGGTCAGTATATTTTTGATATCTAGAATCTTTACTTCTACTCATAGGGCCAAGTTCACCTTCTACGCTTACCCCTCTTTGATGAGCGTATTCCACTACTTCCTTTGTTTGACGAATGTTTTCTTCAAAATCGTATTTAGAAGCATCGATCATCACGCTAGTAAAACCTTCATCGATACAATCCTTACAAAGTTGAACACTTTTACCATGGTCAAGATGAATAGCATATGGAATCGTGATATCTTTTGCTACTACTTCAATCAAATCTTTGATATTACCTGGATGGATAAACTCTCTACTACCCTTTGAAAAAGAAATAATAATGGGTGATCTAACTTTTTGAGCAACCTGAAGACAGGCTTGAACCATAGCTATTGAATCCACATTAAAAGCTCCTACTGCATAGTGATTTAAATAAGCATCTTCAAACATTTTTTTCGTGTTGACTAAACTCATAAGAATATCCTCAAACTTCATTTATAATTTTAGATTAACACATTCGACTTTTTTTTACAAATTTTTTACAAATCTAAAAATTTATTTACATTTTAGTTTTTATTAACCTACAATTGGAGTGTAAAGATGTTGGAGGGAAATAAAATGGCATTAGTTACAACAAAGGAAATGTTTAAAAGAGCATATGAGGGTAAATACTCCGTTGGTGCATTTAACGTCGATAATCTTGAAACATTCCAAGCAGTTATTCAAGCTGCAAAAGAAACAAAATCACCTGTAATTATTCAAATTACGGAAAATGTAATCAAATACTTAGGTATCACTTACTTAAATCACATGGTTCAAGCGGCCGTAGAAGATACCGGAGTAGAAGTTGCATTACACTTAGATCACGGTAGAAGCGTAGAGATTTGTAAATATTGTGTAGATCACGGATTTACTTCCGTCATGATCGACGCATCTGCATACGACTTTGAAAAAAATATTGAAATGACTAAAGAAGTAGTAGAATACGCTCATGAAAGAGGAGTAGTAGTTGAATCAGAGCTAGGAGCAATCGATGGTAAAGAAGAAGATATCGATGTAAGCGACAAATATGGTAGATTCACTCACCCACAAGATGTCGTTGAATTTGTCACTAGAACTGGAATTGATAGCCTTGCAATTGCTATTGGTACCGCTCATGGAGCATATAAATTTAAACCAGGTCAAATTCCGTCTTTAAGATTTGACATTCTAGAAGAAATTGAAGAAAAACTTCCAGGCTTCCCAATTGTTCTTCATGGATCAAGTTCAGTGCCAAAAGAACGATTAGCGTTAATCAATAAGTATGGTGGAGATATGGCTGAATCAATTGGTGTTCCAGAAAAATTATTAACTGAAGCAAGTCACCACGCTGTATGTAAAATAAATGTAGGAACTGACTTAAGAGTTGCTTTCACTGGAGAAATTAGAAAAGTGTTCTTCGAACAACCAAAAGAATATGAAATTAGAAAATACACCACTCCAGCAAGAGAAGCAGTTAAAGAGATGGTAAAAGATAAAATGATCAACGTCTTTGAATGCGCTGGTCATGCCGTAATGGACAAATAATTCATTTAAAAAAATAAATGCATCTAGAGAATTTCTAGGTGCATTTTTGTTACTCTTTGTTAAATAATTCAGGGTTATTTTGTTTTTCTACGTCGATCATTTCTTTAATTTGCTTATAAGATTCCATCATATTGGTTCCAGACTTATTAATGATCTTAGTTTGTGAGAAGAATCCATGAAAAGATTCATTGTTCTTAGTAAAACAAATTACACCTGCATTAATAAATATAGGTAGTCCAGCAAAATCAGTAGACATTAACATGATCGATAAAGGTAAAATATATGTTGTAAGAAGCAAGACTAAATAACGATATACCACTTGTTTATTCGTGGCTTCTTTTTTATCTTCCATATTGACAAGAATTAATTTGCAGGCCATTTGTCCTATTGTGCAGTGTCCTTTTGTTAGTAAAGGAACTAGTAAGTAAAAGATTCCTGAAGATATAACTGAACAAGCCATCATCGATAAAATAGCAAGTAATAACGAATGATTGCTACAATAAACATATTCTGGATCTGATTGAAGATACTTTAAGGCTAATTTATATTCTTTCACCAAAAAACTTTTGACTTTATCATCATTTGCATCAGTCGATCTAACGTAGTCTCCTCCTTCTAAAATGAATAATCCAGAATTAATTTTTGAAGAATAATACTCTTCTAACTTACGATCTTCTAGAGCTCTTAAATCAGTTGAGTAGAAATAGATGATCGCTTCATCGAAGTTCTCTTCTGGAGAAATAGAAGAATCATATAAAGAAGTGATAGCCACATAATTACCAATTTCGTTTTGTTTATATAAATGAGAATTAATGATACTTTCCTGTATATAATTTTGATCATCTCGATAACCTAATTTATCTAAAACCAAAAAGAAAGAAGCTAGTTGTAATCCAAGTAAAACCACAAGAATCATTAATCCGTCAAGAAGGATGCAAGCAAATCGTTTTAATAAATTTGGTTTTGCTGGATCATCTTGCTTTTGCTTTTTTAATCTTTCTTCTTGATTCTTTTTTTGATAATAAGCGTCTTGTTCTTTAATTCCTTGTTCAATTAAGTTTTTTTCTTTTTTGCTTTTCATTTTGCTTCCTCATTAGTAATAAGTATAAATTATTTATTTACTTTTACAAGTAATTCTTTAAAGTGCTCTTCTTTATATGCAGTAACAGAAATTGGAGTAATTGAAATATATCCATTTCTAATTGCGCTCACATCATAAGTGTTGATGTCTTCTGGTATATCGTGAACATGAGAAATAGTTTGATATCCTTCTTCATCTTTTTCACTAATCGAATAAGAGGTATTTCTTACATATAATTTAGTAACTACTATTCCTTTAGGTTTTTCATATTCTTTAAATGGGAAATTTACATTTAAAAAATAGTCTTTACTTAGTAAATTATTAGAGAAAATAAAGTCTAAAATTTCCTTACCCGAGTTTCTTACTTGCCAAGGATCATCGATATAATCTTGGCTAAAGCAAATAGAAGGAGTTTTAAACATCAAAGCTTGAAATCCTCCTCCACAAGTTCCAGAATATAAAACGTCATTACTAACATTAAATCCTCGATTACATCCAGATACCACTAAATCAAAAAAGTTTGGAAATTGGGCTTTTGCAAATTGTACGCAATCAACTGGAGTTCCTTCTACGTGATAGTTCTTATCGTCTATTTTATGAATTTTTATCGGTTTAAAAGTAGTTAAAGAACATCCAGCGCCACTTTTTCCATTAGAAGGAGCAACGACGTAAACTTCTCCATAATCTTGTAGTATTTCTTTTAACGCTAGTAGCCCATTTGCCTCATAGCCATCATCATTAACTAGTAAAATTCTCATAAAACCACCAAAACCATTATAACAAAATAATTAGCTTTATTGTCAAGTCTCTACAAAGTTGAGCAAATTGCCCCCATTAGTACAAATATGATTTCTAAGATAAATGGAGAAATAGATGTAATAATATACCATTTTTTATATTTACTAGCTTTTTTAATTGCAATTATCAATAAAACGATAGAAGCGATAAATAACACTCCATAAAAGATTGAAGAATAAATCAAACAAACAACAAAAACAATAGCAAATCCTTCAAAATTGTAATCGCTATTACTACCTCGTAAAGCTATATCTTGGATTTTTGTACCAATGCAAAAAGACATCGAAATAAGAAATACCAAGCCAATTAATATTAAAATTGTTATCAAAAATATTTTTAATACTTTTTCTAATTTTGCGTTTTTCATAGCTCCCCCTTAATCAATATTTATAATGTAAAAATTATAAAAATGTAAGTGTTAATAAATACTCACTAATAATGAACAAAGTATTTAAAAAACTACTCTTTTGCTCGCTTTAATTGTTGATATAAAAGAATAATCCCTGAAGCGAAATAAGTAGTCAAAATCAATAAAATAGAGTATTGTGCAAAAATATCAATAAATAAATAACTTAGTATAACGCCTAAAACAAAAGATAAAATTACTAATAAATATTTCAATGCGTTATAGATATTCTCCTTTTTATGTTCGCAAATAAATAAGCCAACATTTTCTGAAACATTTTTTAAGTTTGCACTGCACATTGTGGTTGTTAAAGGAATTCTATCTAAATTAGAAAATGATATTAGTTGGATGCTAGAAGCAAAAGATAATAAGGATGTAGAAATAAAGTTATATTCGCCAATACTAATAAAACTAGAAGTAACGATAAATATAATCACAAAACCTAAACTAACTAGTCTAAATAAATCTATTTTCTTTTTCATATAATTTCTAATAATTACGATAAATATTGTTCCAATGACAAAGCTAATTATCGGAAATAAAAATCTTTTTATAGAACTAATATCATTAGAAAGCAAATGTAAAGTCAAAAAGATTAGATTACCTGTTTGCATAGTAGCAAAAGATCCATCTCTAATTAAATAAGTGTAGCCATCGATAAATCCTCCACCTATGGCTAATAATGAAATAACTAGCAGTAATAAAAATTTATTTTTTTTCATAACTTTACTCTCTTTTCACCTATATTTTAAATTATTAAGAAAATAAAGACAAGAATCCCCTACTAGAAATCTTGCCATGACTCATAGCGCATTTGTTTTGTTTCTATTTAAATATATATAATTTAAAAGACGACTAGATTGACTCTAGGCCCCACTAGATTTTACATCTTTTGGTTTTTGTTATCCCAATAAAATCCCATTAGACTAAAAAAATAGCAATTAGACTATTATCTAATTGCTATTATAAAATGAAAGAGAGCTATATTAAGTTATTTTTTATAACCGCATTTTGGACAAACGCCATTTTCATCAAGTAAGACGCCACATAGTGGGCAACGATCTTTAGTTTCCTTTGGTTCATATGTCTCTGTCGCGGCATTTACTCCACTTGTAAAAGTTAATCTAACGATATTTAATTTATCTTTTAATAAAGAATAAACTATTTTAATCATTCCTTCGACGGTCATAGTTTCTTTTGTGACCACTAAACGACATTCTGGATAAGCTTTACACAACTCATTTTCAAAGGCTACTCCCTTCATCGTATTTGTTGGTGCGCCATTTCTAATTCCTTGCTTTTCATAAACTTGTAGAACCGCTGGAAGTAATGGATCATCTTCTCTTAATACTAAAGCGTGATCAAAATTCTTTAATACATCCCAAGCGATGTTTTTAATTTCATTACAAGGGAAGACCATGTTAACTCCTTCGTTAATCGAATCTTCGACTTCAATAGTTAAAACTCCAGTATGTCCATGAAGATATTGAGCCTCTCCTTGGAAACCATAAAAACGGTGAGCGTATTGTAAATCTAATGTAGTAATGCTTCTCATTTATCTTTCCTCCTAAATAGTTGAGAACTAAATATATTAAATCCTTATTAAGACTTATTACTATTTAATAATAATTCCTAATAAGGAAATTGTAAAGAGAAAAAGATAAAAATATTTAATCGTCACATTCTTCATCGATGATGTCATCTTGATCAATGATTTCATCAGATTTATTTTTAGAGTTTTTCCTTATTAAATCATCGATAGGTCCAAAAATTACATAGTAAATTGCTTTGCAAAGATCGCATCGATAAAAGTAAGTACAATTGGAATAAG